>JAGAEQ010000048.1 GCA_017613015.1 Bacteroidales bacterium
AGCCTCGGGTACGGTCACGTCAATGGCGAAGGCCTTGCGGCTCTCGATGTGGCCCTTGGTGGTGTCGAAGTGGGCGTTGCCGGGGATGACCATGCCGGGCTTCACCAGATAGCTGAACAGCACATTCTCAGCCGCGCGGCCCTGGTGGGTCGGGATGACGTACTCAAAGCCGGTGATCTCGGTGATGGTGTCCTTCATGTGGTAGAAGGAGCGGGCGCCGCCGTAGCTTTCGTCGCCCATCATCATCGCGCTCCACTGCCGGTCACTCATGGCGCCGGTGCCGGAATCGGTCAGCAGGTCAATGTAAACGTAGTCGCTTTTCAACATGAAAATGTTGTTGTGGGCTTCGAGGAGCCATTTTTCTCTTTCTTCCCTGGTGGATTTCTTGATGGGTTCGATCATTTTGATCTTCCACGCTTCTGCAAAAGGTATTTCCATAATTGTTTGAAGTTTATTTTGTTTTTTGTTATTCTGAATTGAATAAGGCAAATTGCCGCGCCGCAAAGATACAAATAATTCGGATAGCTTTGCCCTCTTCGGGATTTTTTTATCCAACTATTTTCCCGTTTCGGATAATTGAGTACTTTTGCACTTTCAAATGAAAAAACAGAACTATCAGGTATGAAAGCAAAGAGATTTTTCGGACTGGCGGCGGCGATGCTGCTGTTGTCGGGCGTCTGCGCCCAAAACACAAAGGAACTGAAAACCCACAAGGATTCCTTGAGTTACGCCTTCGGGCAGTACAACGGGGAGAACTTCTTCCTGAACCAATACGACTTTATCGACCTGGACGCTTTTCTGGCGGGTTTTGCCGACGGCTTCAGCGTGCGTTCCTCCAAAGTGAAGGATCCGCAGCGCAGCCAATTCCTGCAAGAGTTCAGTGAAATGGCCCAGAAACGCCAGCAGGAGACCCAGCAGCGGGAGAGCAGCTTCAACCGCATGGTCGGGCAGTCCATCATGGAGCAGAACCTGCGTGACGACCCTCAGGTAAAGCAGACGGCTTCAGGGCTGCAATACAAAGTGATTACAGCGGGCAAAGGCCCCAAACCCACCGAGAAGGATGTGGTGAAAGTGCATTACACGGGAACCTTTTACGACGGACGGGTGTTCGATTCCTCCGTGCAGCGCGGCGTGCCGGCCTCCTTTGGCTTGAACCAGGTGATCAAGGGATGGACGGAAGGCTTGCAGCTGATGCCTGTGGGCAGCAAATTCAAATTCTGGATTCCCGCCGATTTGGCTTACGGGGACCGTCCGGTGGGAAATACGCCCAAAAGCGCCGGCTCCATGCTGATTTTTGAGGTGGAGCTGCTTGAAATCATCAACCCCGGAAAATAAGTGGCGGCGGCCTGGTGGGAAACGGAGGCTTTCCGCTTTTACGCCATGCTGGGCGGATGCGTGCTGGGAATGTATCTCCCCAAGGTGGGACGGTATTTCCGCATGTTGGCCACCATGGTTCATGAGGGCGGTCATGTGCTGACGGCTTTGCTTTTAGGCGAAAAACCGAAAAAGGTGTCCCTGTTTGGTGACACTTCCGGCCTTGCTTTGGTGCAGACGACCGCTTCGTGGAAAGCCTTGTGCGTCGCTTTGGCGGGCTATCCCTTTCCGCCGCTCGTGGCCTTTGGCAGTTTTTGGGCCTTGGCCAACGGATGGGAGACGGAGTACCTGTGGACGGTCGTGGCCTTGACCGGGATTTTCCTGCTCTGCTACATCCGCAACCCCTTCGGTGTTTTCTGGAGCCTGTCTTTTATCGCCCTTCATCTGTTGGTGGTTTTCAAAGCACCCTTGTTCTGGGGGGAGTTTCTTGCTCGTTTGGACGCCACGGTCATTTTTGTGGATGCGGTCGGCGCCTGCCTGCAATTGGTGCGTGTCGCCTTCCGCCGCCCCGAGGCCTCCGGAGACGCGTACAACATTTCCCGTATCATCCGGATTCCGCCCCAGCTGACAGCTTTGGGCTTTACCGCCTTTGCCTTGTACATGGATTACTGCTGCATGCACCGTTTCTTTCCGCTGTTTGCAGACATTACCTAATTTACTGAATATGAAGAAAAAAGTCTATATTGTCCGCCATGCCAGGGCGATGGATGCCGAAAACGACCACGAACGTCCGCTGACTGCGGCCGGTTTGGAGAAAACACGGGAGCTGGCCGCCGAATTGCTGCGGAACCAGTGCCGCATAGACGCCATTTATGCGAGTGATGCGCTACGGACGCGGCAGACGGCGGAAAGCGTGGCTGACGGGATAGGGTTTCCGCCGGAGCGGATACGCTACGAGGCGGGCCTTTACCTGACATCGGAAGAGGCCTATTTTGACGTGCTGCTTTCCTTGGACGAGGAGGTGCGCGAAGTGATGATGGTGGGGCATAATCCGGAGGTCAGCAACCTGTTCCACTTTTTCCTGCCGGATTTCACGAGCTATATGCAGACCGGCGCCTGTGCCTGCCTTTCCTTTGAGGCGGACAGCTGGCAGACCATTTTCACCGCGCCGCACCAATTGGATTTCTATTTCAAGGCTTAGTTGTTTTTCAGGTATTTGCGGACGTTGCGGAAGCGCAGGCGCAGCACGCCCCAGATGGCTTCCTTGAAGATGCCGGAGCTCATTTTGGAGCTGCCTTCCTTGCGGTCCACAAAAATGATGGGGATTTCCATGATGTTGAACCCTAGTTTCCAGATAATGTATTTCATCTCGATTTGGAAACCGTAGCCCGTGTGGCGGATGCGGCTGAAATCCAGTTTTTCCAACAGGGTGCGGCGGTAGCAGATGAAACCGGCGGTGGTGTCATGCACGGGAAGGCGCAGCATGAAACGCACGTAGGCGGAGCCGAAATACGACATCAGAATGCGGGACATGGGCCAGTTCACCACGTTCACGCCGTTGCAGTAGCGGGAGCCCACCACGGCGTCGGCTTGGTTCTCGACGGCGGCGTCGTGCAAGCGGATCAGGTCGTCGGGTTTGTGGGAGAAGTCCGCGTCCATTTCGAAAATGAAATCGTACTGGCGCTCAATGCACCACTTGAATCCATGGATGTAGGCCGTGCCTAAGCCCAGTTTGCCTTGGCGCTCCTCCAAAAAGAGCCTGCCTTCGAATTCCGGCATCAGCCCTTTGACAATGGCGGCGGTCCCGTCGGGGGAGCCGTCGTCGATAATCAGGATGTGAAACGCCTCCGGCAGGTTGAAGACATACCGTATGATTTTTTCGATATTCTCCTTTTCGTTATAGGTGGGTATGATGACAATGCGGCTGTCCATGGTGTAAATATTTGTGCGATAAGCTGATATTTAGTTTAAAACAAAATCCGGCACCTTTCGGTGAATGAAATTGCAAATTTCCGAAAAAAATCCTTATGAAAAGTGGCGCTTTTGTTTTTTCAGGAAAAAAATATGCTTTTTGGGAAAACGGGCCACTTTGCCGGGACGGAGATTTTTTTGACATTTCTTTAAAAAAAGCGTGGCGTGTTCGGGGAAAATGCGTACTTTTGCAAATTCAACACACAAAAACAACACAAATGAAACAACATTTACTTGCCGTCGCCGTCCTGCTTTCCGCAGTGGCTGCCTTCGCCCAGAACCCAAGCGCCAAGCTGCGCACCGTCCTGCAAAAAGACACTTCTTTTGCCATTGAAGGAAGGGACGTGTCCAATGAAACGGTCAGCCCCACCTACGACATCCGCATGGAGCGAATAGTCGCCGCTGTCAGGATAGAGGATCAGGTTTACCAGAACACGGCACTGGAAATCGAAGTCGAGAAATCGGACAAGTACGCCAAACAATACAAAGGCATCACCCTGACGGTCAGGGATACTGCCACCGGAAAGAAAATCTTCCGCAAGCATTTCTCCAAATCCTATCTGTACGGTTTCGCCGACAAAACCTTGCATATCGGCGTGGACAACACCCTTTTGCAAATGCTGGTCGCTAAAACGGCGGACGGACAGTGGGTGGCGGAAATCCGCAAAGAGGGCATCTATTAGCCTGCCCCCTTCCTCCCTCGCATACAATAAAATATAACTAATAACTAAAATTTAATGATTATGGAGTTTCTTAAAAATCTGTGGCTGAATTATTCCACAGGAGTGGTGTTCGGGGCCATTCTGGTCATTGTCATTCCTTTCCTGGTCTTCTATCTGAAGAAGGCGAAAGAGCATCCGAAGGGTCTGGTGGCGGCTGCGCTCAGCAATATGGGTGAGCGTTTCGGCTACTATATCATGAACGCCATCCTGCTGTTGTTCATTGTGTCCAAGTTCGGATTGCCGGACGGCACAGCGGGACTGATTTATTCCGTGTTTTATTTCGGCATTTATGTGCTCAGTCTGGTGGGCGGTATCATCGCCGACCGTACCCAGAACTACAACCGGACCATCCAATGGGGTCTGATTATCATGGCTATAGGCTATGTAGCTTTGGCTATCCCCTTGTTCAGCAAAGTGGACGGCATCATCACCAACGGCAACGGCATGTGGTGGGGCATTCTGATTTTCACCTGCTTCGCACTGCTCTGCATTGCTTTCGGTAACGGTCTGTTCAAAGGAAATTTGCAGGCGTTGGTCGGTCAGATGTACGATAATTTCGAGGCCGAGGCTGCCCAAAAGGGACCGGAGGCGTTGGCGGAAGCCAAGGACAAACGCGACAGCGGTTTCCAGATTTTCTACGTGTTCATCAACATCGGTGGTGTGATTGCCCCCTTTGTGGCTCCTGTGTTGCGCAGCTGGTGGCTGAAAATCCACAACTTTGTCTACAATGCGGACATGCCGGCGCTTTGCCACCAATACCTTGCCAACGGTCAGGTCACGACCAAGTTTGAGGAGACAATGGCCAATTCCGTCATCGGAGATCCTGCCTCCTTTACCAACCTGACCCAGTTCAGTTCCGATTATATAGATGTGTACAACACCGGCATCCACTATGCGTTCATCGCTTCCATGCTGGCCATGTTCATCTCTCTGGTCATCTTCTTTGTCAATAAGAACAGATTCCCGCAGCCCGCTAAAAAGACGGCGGCGGAGAGTGTTGGCTATTCCGCGGAGGAGAAGGCTGCCATGGCCAAGGAAATCAAACAGCGTATGGCCGCTCTGTTTGCCGTGCTGGGTATCGCCGTTTTCTTCTGGCTTTCGTTCCACCAGAACGGACAGTCACTTTCCGTGTTTGCCCGTGACTTTGTCAATTCCGACCAGATTGACCCTGAGATTTGGCAGGCGCTCAATCCTTTGTTCGTCATTGTGCTGACCCCCATCATCATGGTGCTGTTCGCTTCGTTGGCCCGCAAAGGCAAACCGGTTTCCACGCCGCGTAAGATTGCCTTGGGTATGGGCATTGCCGGTTGCGCTTACCTCTTCCTGATGATTTTCTCCATTGTGAGCAACTATCCTTCCGGAAACGAATTCCGGGCGATGGATGCCGCTGCCATGATGCAGGAGGGTTTGGCGAAAGCCGCTCCCTGGGTGATGATTGTCACCTATTTCTTCCTCACTGTGGCGGAACTCTTCATCTCTCCGCTGGGTTTGTCCTTTGTTTCCAAGGTGGCTCCGCGCCACATGGTGGGTTTGTGCCAGGGCTTGTGGCTCGGTGCGACCGCCATCGGCAACCTCTTCATTTTTGTCGGACCGATAATGCTGAACAACTGGCCGATATGGCAGTGCTGGGGCGTGTTCCTCGCCATCTGCTTAGTTTCCATGTGCGTGATGTTCGGCATGGTGAAATGGCTTGAAAGAGTGACGGAATAGAACTGTCACATCCTAATTGTTAAAGGAGGAGTGTTGCGCTCCTCCTTTTTTTGACCAAGCAAAGGTTTTTAGCCGATTTTTAGTATTTTTGTTTCAGTAAACAATGCAGGAGAAAATGGCGAGAAATAAAAGACAAGCGACGTTAAACGAAAGTGTTGCATCGGACAACCAGACCCCCTTGATGCGGCAGTACTATTCGTTCAAGGCGAAGTATCCCGAGGCGCTGCTGCTTTTTCGTGTCGGGGATTTCTACGAAACCTACGGCGAGGATGCGGTCAAGGCTTCCGGAATATTGGGCATTGTGCTGACGCATCGCTCCAATGGCGCGTCCGCCGGTGTGGAGATGGCGGGATTTCCCTACCATGCGCTGGACACCTATTTGCCCAAGCTGGTGCGTTCCGGTCTGAAAGTCGCCATTTGTGATCAGCTGGAGGACCCCAAAACCACCAAGACCTTGGTCAAACGCGGCGTGACGGAATTGGTTACGCCGAGCGTCTCTTATAACGACAAAGTACTGGAAACCAAGCGGAACAATTTTCTCGGCAGCGTGCACATGGAGGAGAAGCAGTGCGGTTTGGCCTTGCTGGACATTTCCACCGGAGAGTTCTACATTTCCCAAGGCTCGGACGATTACATACGGAAACTGCTCCAAAGTTTCGCCCCGGCGGAGGTGGTGCTCGAAAAACGCAAGCGCGAGGAGTTTTTCCGGCGTTTCGGGGAGCATTACCTGTGCACCACTTTTGAGGATTGGGTGTTTACCACCGATTTCGCCCGTTCCCTGCTGTTGCGTCATTTTCAGGTGCATTCCCTGAAAGGTTTCGGCGTGGAGGATTTGCCGCTCGGCATTGTCGCCGGTGGGGCCGCCATGCACTATTTGTTTGAAACCCAGCATACCCAGATTGAGCACATCACCCATGTCGCCCGGATTGAGGCGGAACAGTACGTGTGGATGGATCCGTTCACCATACGGAACCTGGAACTGATAGACGCCGCCCATCCGGAGGCCGTCACCCTGTTTTCGGTGATGGATTACACCCTGTCGCCCATGGGGTCGCGCATGCTTCGCCGCTGGCTGCTGCTGCCGCTGAAGGACAAAGCGGAAATCGATGCGCGTTTGGATGCGGTGGAGGCGATGGTGCAGCGGGAGGACTGGCGGCTGTCGGCGGAAACCCCTTTGCAGGAGGTCGGGGATTTGGAACGCCTGATTTCCAAAGTGGCGATAGGGAAAGCCAATCCGAGGGAAATGCTGCAAATGCTCCGTTCCCTACAGGCGGTAAGCGCTGTACGTGGCCTTTGCGCGGCTTCGGACACCCCTTCGATTGCCGGTATGGCGGAAATCCTAGACGACTGTCCCGAACTGACCGGACGCATACGCCAGGTGTTAAGCCCGGACGCGCCTATGCTGCTGTCCAAGGGCGGCATTATCCGGGAGGGCGTGGATGAGGAGCTGGACCAGTTGCGCTCCATCGCCTATTCCGGAAAGGATTACCTGATGCGTTTGCAGCAAGCGGAGTCGGAGCGGACAGGCATCCCGTCCTTGAAAATCGGATACAACAACGTGTTCGGTTACTATCTGGAGGTGACCAACGCGCACAAGGACAAGGTGCCGCAGGAGTGGATACGCAAGCAGACCCTGACCAACGCGGAACGCTACATTACCGAAGAGCTGAAAGAATACGAGTCGAAAATCTTGGGCGCCGAGGAGAAGATCATGGAGATAGAGCAGCGTCTATATGCCGCTTTGCTGCAAGAGTCCCTTGCCTATGTGCCTAAGGTGCAGGCGAGTGCCCGCTGCATGGCCCGTTTGGACGTGCTGTACAGTTTCGCCACCTTGGCGGTGCGGCGGCGTTACGTCCGTCCGGAAATCAACGATTCCTACGCGATAGACATCAAAAACGGAAGGCATCCGGTGATAGAGGCCTGCCTGCCTCCGGGGGAGCAGTACATTGCCAACGACGTGTACATGGACAACCAATCGCAGCAGATTCTGATGATTACGGGTCCCAACATGTCCGGAAAATCGGCCTTGCTCCGTCAGGTGGCCCTGATTGTCCTTATGGCGCAGACAGGCTCTTTCGTCCCTGCGGATGCGGCCTCTATCGGCTTGACAGACAAAATTTTCACCAGAGTGGGGGCTTCGGACAACCTTTCTTCCGGGGAATCGACGTTCATGGTGGAGATGAACGAGACGGCGAGCATACTGAACAACATTTCCAGCCGCAGTTTGGTGCTGTTGGATGAAATCGGGCGGGGTACGAGCACCTTTGACGGGGTGTCCATCGCCTGGGCCATTGCCGAATACCTGCACGAGCATCCGGTTTGCCGGGCGAAAGTGCTGTTTGCCACCCACTACCATGAGCTGAACCAAATGGCATCCCGATTCAAGCGGATAAAGAATTTCCATGTGACGGTCAAGGAGGCGGGAAACCGGATCATTTTCCTGCGCAAACTGGCGGGCGGAGGGACGGAGCACAGTTTCGGCATCCATGTGGCCCGTATGGCGGGCATGCCTGCCTCGGTGGTGCGCACGGCCGGGGAAATCCTGAAAAAACTGGAGGCCTCCGAGCATCAGGACATGAACCGCCGTCTGGAAACCTTGAAAAAAGAGGAAGCGATGCAGCTGAGCTTTGTCACCTTGGACGATCCGCTGCTGATACAGATCAAAGAGGACATCCTGCAAACGGACATAGACACCCTTACGCCGGTGGAGGCCTTGATGAAACTGCATTCCATTAAGAAATTGTTGGAATAAAGATGGCGTTTTTGCGCTTTTTTCGGAATATTACTTCCATTTTTCGCTTTCCTTCCGGGCTTTCCTTCGGTAAAATCTCATGGATTTTTATAAAAAACATTATATAATCATTTGATTTAAAGAAAGAAAATAAAAATATAAAGTTTTTTCGCAAAAATAGACGAATGTACATTGGATTGTGCTACTTTTGCAAAGTAGTAAATTTATTTAACAACCTAAAAATTTATACTAGTATGAAAAAATTAATGGCATTATTAGTTGTCGCCGGCATGACTTTCGTCGCTTGTGGTAACAAGACTGTCGAAGAACCCGAAGTGGTCGAAGAAGAGACTGTGGAAGCCGAAGCTCCCGTTCAGGAAGAAGAAGCTGCTGAAGCTGAAACTCCCGCTGAGGAAGTTGCCGAAACTCCTGCTGAATAATTTTCAGTACAGACAGAAGAAAAGAAGTTGTCGAAAGGCAACTTCTTTCTTTTTTATCAAGACGAAACAGATGGCTAAGGCGATGAATCCTACCTTACAGACACTGACGGCGCACCGCAGCGTGCGGGCGTATGCCGCCAAAGAGGTTTCCGAGGAGACCTTGCAGCAGGTGCTGCGGGCGGCCTCCCGGGCTTCCACAACCGGCAACATGCAATTGTACAGCATTATCGTGAACCGGGATGCGGAAATGAAACGGAAAATCGCTCCCGCGCATTTCAACCAGCCGGCCGTCACGTCCGCGCCGGTGGTGCTGACCTTCTGTGCGGATTTCCGCCGTTTCAACCGCTGGTGCCGCTTCCGGGAGGCGGAACCGGGCTATGACAACCTGCAATCGTTTATGTGGGCGGTGGTGGACGCGGTGGCGGCCACGCAAAACGCCTGCATTGCGGCGGAGTCTTTGGGATTGGGCATTTGTTATTTGGGCACCGTGACCTATAACGCGCACGAACTGATAAAAATATACGGTTTGCCCGAAGGCGTGGTGCCGGTGACCTGCATCACCATGGGCTATCCGGCGGAGCAGCCTCCCTTGACGGACCGCCTGCCGATGGACGGCATAGTGCACCGCGAGGTGTATCAGGATTATGACCGGGAGCGGATTGATGCGGTGTATGCGGAGCGCGAGGCTTCTGCGGAGACGCTGCGGCTGTTGAAAGAGAACGACTTGCCGAATCTGGCCCGGATTTTCACAGAACGCCGCTACAAGGCGGAGGATAACGTGGCTTTTTCCAAACTTTTCATGAAAGTGTTGGAAGAGCAAGGGTTTATGAATTTTTAAAAAATTTTTTCACAGATAAAAAAAAGAGGGGGCCGAAGGCCCCCTCTTTTGTCAAATGGCGGTGTCGCCTATTTTTCCGCTTTCAGGAAAGGATAGCCGTAGTCGGTGGCAGGCACGTAGGTTTCTTTGATGCAGCGTGCGCTGATCCAACGGTAAAGGTTGAGGGCGCTGCCCGCCTTGTCGTTGGTTCCGGAGGCACGGGCGCCGCCGAAAGGCTGGCAACCGACCACCGCACCGGTGGGTTTGTCATTAATGTAGAAGTTGCCGGCGGCGTGACGGAGGATTTGCTCCGCCTCTTCGATGGCATAGCGGTCGGTGGCGAAGATGGAGCCGGTCAGGGCGTAGGGCGAAGTGGCGTCGCAGAGGCGCAGCGTCTTTTCGTATTGCGCGTCCGGATAGACGTAAACGGTAATGACCGGTCCGAAAATCTCTTCACGGATGGATTCATAGTCCGGGGTTTTGGCCAGGATGATGGTCGGTTCCACGAAGTAGCCGACTTTTTTGTCGTAACCGCCGCCGAGCACGATTTCCGCATCCGGGGACTTTTTGGCGCGGTCGATGTAACCGGCGATGTTGTCGAAGGATTTCTCGTCAATCACCGCATTGACCAAGTTGCCGAAGTCACGGCCGTCGCCCATCTTCACGGTTTTCATCATTTCCTTGATGTGTTTCAGCGTGGCGTTCCACAAGGATTTGGGAACGTAGGCGCGGGAGGCCGCGGAGCATTTCTGCCCTTGGTATTCGAAGGCTCCACGGAGAATGGCCACGGCCAGTTCGCGTGCCGGAGCGGTCTTGTGGGCGAAGATGAAGTCTTTTCCGCCGGTTTCCCCCACGATTTTCGGGTAGGTGTTGTAAATGTCAATGTTGTTTCCAATCTGTTTCCAGAAATTCTTGAAGGTGGAGGTGCTTCCGGTGAAGTGGATGCCCGCCAGGTGCGGGGATTTGAACGCCACTTCACTGATGACGCTGCCGCTGCCGGGCAGGAAGTTGATGACACCGTCGGGAAGTCCGGCCTCCTGCAACAGGCGCATGAGGTAGTAGTTGGACAAAATGGCGGTGGTGGAGGGTTTCCAGATGGTGACGTTACCCATCAGCGCGGGGGCGACGTTCAGGTTCAACGCAATGGAAGTGAAGTTGAAGGGAGTGATGGCATAGACAAAACCTTCCATTCCCCGGTATTCGTTGCGGTTGAGCATGGTGTGGTCGGAAATGGGCTGCTCCGCATAAATCTTGGAGGCAAAATAGGTGTTGAAACGCAGGAAGTCAATGGCTTCGCAAGGGCAGTCGATTTCCGCCTGCATGGGGCTCTTGCCTTGTCCGAGCATGGTGGCCGCGTTGAGCACGTAGCGGTATTTGGTCGCCAAGAGTTCAGCGGCTTTCATCATGATGGAGGCACGCTGTATCCAAGGCATGCTTTCCCATTTTTCACGGGCCGCCATGGCGGCGTCGATGGCCATCTGGACCTCTTTTTTGCCCACTTTGTGGTATTTGGCCAGCACGTGCTTGTGTTCGGTCGGCATCACCACGGTGCCCATGTCGCCGGTTTTTACGTCTTTTCCGCCAATAATCAGCGGTATTTCAATGCATTGGTTGTATTGTTTTTCCAGTTCGGCTTTCAAGGCTGCGCGTTCCGGAGTGCCGGGGGCATAGCTGTACACGGGTTCGTTCTGGGGTTCTCTGAAGATATACGATGCGTTATTCATAAGATTTTTATTATTGGTGAATGTTTTTTTCGATGGTTAAAAACTATGGGCCAATCCGATGTGAAGGTTGAACACCCCGAATTACCGCAGCTCGCCGCTGACGCTTTCCACGGGATCCTGCCCTTGCTTGGTCACGGTGTTGGTCCGGTCATAGGAGAAGCGCATGTAGGTCCAGTCCACGCCGCCCTTGATTTCGGTGTGACGGGTGAGGGCGTACAGCAAATCCGCGCCCAAGGTGGCCGCCGCTCCGATGGCCATTCCCGATTGGTACTGGATTTCCGTGGTGGTGATGCCGGCGGTGTTGTCCAGCTGGATTTCCGAGATTTGGTACTTGGCCTTGTTTTCCGGCACCATGACCACCAAGGGGCCCGCGTTCGCCTTGAGCTGGATGTTGCAGCGTGCGGTGGCGTTGAAGTTGGACAGCAGGCTGAACTGTACTGCACCGGCCATCCAGTTCCCTGTGGAAACCTCCGGTTCGGCTAAGCCTTCTTCCGGCTTGGCGCAGAGGTGGTTGGTGAAATTATCGGTGTTGGTCAGGAAGTAAAAGGCCTTGATTTCCGCTCCCATGGCAAGGGTGTTGCTGTGTTTCAGGACGAAATGCAGGTAAAGGTCTAAGTTGGCGCCCATGGCGCATTTCTCCTCGCGCAGCGCGTCGTTCAGGGCAAGGCTTCCTCCCAGCTGGTATCCCATATTGACGGTTTTGTTGTTGTCCAATCCGTGGGGATAGTACAGATGGCCTCTCCGGGAAAGGTTGTTGGCCGGGTTGATGGCCTTTTTGCTGAGGTTGCGGTTGGTTTTGGTGGTGGCCGATTTTTCGGCGGCGGTGATTTGCGCCCGGGCGGCAGGGGTCCCCAATGCCAGTATACAGCAGGCAAGCAGGAAGGCGCCGATGTGGGCAATGCGGTTCTTCATCATGGTGTGTTATTGTAAGACAATGACAAAATAATTCTTTTTTCCTTTTTGTACCAGCAGGTATTTCTGGTTGATGGTGTCCTGTGTGCCCAGCAGGGTGTTTTCGTCGGTTTTCGTTTTGTTGATGGAAAGCCCTCCCTCCTTGATCAGGCGGCGGATTTCCCCTTTGGAGGCGAAAACGGCGGCATGTTCGGTCAGCAGGTCCACGGGGGAAATGCCCGTTTCCAGCAGCGTGCGGGAAACCTTGAAAGTGGGAACTCCTTCGAACACAGAGAGAAACATTTGTTCGGAGAGCGCGGCCAAACTTTCGCGGGTGCCTTTGCCGAACAGAATGTTGGAGGCGTCCACGGCGGCATCGTAGTCGGCTTTGGAGTGCACGCGGACGGTAATGTCCTCTGCCAAGGCTTTTTGCAGTATGCGCAAATGCGGTGCGGCTTCGTGTTCTTTTTCCAAGGCTTCAATCTCCTCTTTGGTTTTCAGGGTGAAGATGCGGATGAATTTTTTGGAGTCCTCGTCGGAGCAGTTCAGCCAGAATTGCAGGAAGGCGTAAGCGGAGGTTTTCTGCGGGTCCAGCCACACATTGCCTTTTTCCGTCTTCCCGAATTTCTTGCCGTCGCTTTTGGTGATGAGCGGGCAGGTGAGGGCGAAGGCCTCGCCGCCTTCCACCCGCCGGATCAGTTCGCTTCCGGTGGTGATGTTGCCCCATTGGTCGGAGCCTCCCATTTGCAGACGGCAGTTTTTCTCCCGATAAAGGTGCAGAAAATCATAGCCTTGCAGTAGCTGATAGGAGAATTCCGTGAAGGAGATGCCGGTCTCCATGCGTTTTTTGACGGAGTCTTTGGCCATCATGTAATTGACGGTGATGTGCTTGCCGATGTCGCGGATGAAATCCAGAAAAAGGTAGTCTTTCATCCAGTCGTAATTGTTCAGCAGCTCGGCCCCGTTGACGGGATTTTCAAAATCCAAAAAGCGGGAAAGCTGTTTGCGAATGCCTTCCACGTTGTGGCGGATTTCCTCTACGGTGAGCAGTTTGCGCTCGTCGGACTTGAAAGAGGGGTCGCCTATCATGCCGGTGGCGCCGCCGACAACCAGCAGGGGTTTGTGTCCGGCCTCCTGCAAATGCCTGAGCATCATAATGCTGACCAAATGCCCTATGTGCAGGGAGTCTGCGGTCGGGTCAATGCCCACGTAGGCCGAAACCATGTGGGCGTTCAGGTATTCCTCCGTTCCAGGCATGATGTCCTGAATCATGCCTCTCCATTTCAGTTCTTCAACAAAATTGGTCATCTTTGCTTAAATGGTCATGATTTCCTTTTCCTTGAAGGCGTAGAACTGGTCCACCTTGGCAATGAACTCGTCCGTGGTCTTCTGTATGGAGGTCTCCGCCTTTTTGGTTTCGTCCTCGGGAACGCCTTCGTCTTTCAGTTTTTTGACTTCCTCGTTGGTTTTGCGGCGGATGTTGCGTATGCTGATTTTCGCCTGCTCGCTTTCCTGTTTGACCTTCTTCACTAACTCTTTACGCCTTTCTTCGGTCAGGGCGGGCACGATGACGCGCACCACTTCGCCGTTGTTTTGGGGGTTGAATCCCAAGTTGGCGGCCAGAATGGCTTTCTCTATGGGGACAATCAGGCTTTTCTCCCAAGGCTGGATGACGATTTGCTTGGGGTCCGGCGTGCTCAGGCTGGCCACTTGGGCGAGGGGCGTTGGTGTGCCGTAATAGTCGACCTTGACGGTGTCCAGCATTTTGACGTTGGCTTTTCCCGCGCGGATTTTATCCAACTCTTTCTCTAAAAACTGGAAGGCGTTCTGCATCTCTTCCTTCATGCTGTCCAGGCACAGTTTGATTTCTTCTGACATAATACCTTGTATTTTAATTGGTTTGATTGTTATTTTCCGTTGTTTTGATGCTTTCTTTCAGTCGCTCCATTTTCTCCTTGAGCTTTTTCTCCCGTTTTTTCAGCCGTTCCACCTCTTTTTCGATGGCGCTTTTGTTCCAGCGGATGGCGAACATGTAGTGCGAAAACACGATCAGGGCCCAGAATAGGGTGATGGCCCAGCAGAGTTTCAGGAAAACGGAGCTTTCGCCTGTCTGGCCGGGTTTGAACAGAAAATACCAGAGCAGCCAGAAAAAGGCGATGACAATCAGGTAAATGAAAAAATGAATGCGGAAGTGTACGCGCTTTTTCGCCCTTTTTTCCAATTGGGCCTGGCTTTCTTCCGGTACGATGGTGCGGTTTTCCTCTTCCATATCAGTTGTGAATTAACGTTCCGGTCCGTTCCCCCTGCATCAGGTGGAGCAGATTGTCTTTCTGGTTGATGTCGAACACGACGACGGGCATGTTGTTTTCCCTGCAGAGGGTGAAGGCGGTAAGATCCATGATGTGCAGTCCGCGCTCGTAGGCCTCTCCGAAGGTGAGCTCGTCAAATTTCTGTGCGTCAGGGTTCTTCTCCGGGTCGCTGTCGTACACGCCGTCCACGCGGGTGCCTTTCAGCAGCAGGTCGGCCTTGATTTCCACCGCCCGCAGTGCGCCGCAGCTGTCCGTGGTGAAGAAGGGGTTGCCCGTTCCGGCGCCCATGATGACCACATGGCCCTGTTCCAAGTATTGGATGGCCCGGCGGCTGCTCATGCGCTCGCACACCGGATCGATGGCCAGGCCGGAGAGCACGGTCGCTTGGATGCCCATGCTTTCCAGTTCGCCTTGCAGCGCCATGCTGTTGATGACGGTGGCCAACATGCCCATGTAGTCCCCCTGGATGCGGTCAAAGCCTTTGTCGGCCCCCTGCAAACCTCTGAAAATGTTGCCTCCGCCTATGACCACGCCGATTTGCACGCCGAGGTCGCGGACTTTGCGGATTTCCTCCGCGTAATAGCGGAGCTGTCCGGGATGTATGCCGTGATTCTGGGGTCCCGCAAGGGATTCGCCGCTTATTTTAAGTAGGATTCTTTTGTATTTCATCGTTCATATATCAATCTACAAAAGTAAAAAAAAATACAACATCATTTCGGCCTTGCATGTATTTTTATCGAAAAATGACGGGTGGTGTCTCGGGGTGCGCGCAAAGCCGCCGCGGAAAGCCTTGCACGCGCAAAATAAAGTGCGCGGCTTGGGCTTTTGTGTGGGAAAAAGCGCTACCTTTGCACCTTTAATCGGAAGAAGCGCATGGAGAACAAACAGGATTTGCCTTTGATTCTTGTCACCAATGACGATGGAGTGGACGCCTTGGGTATCAAGGTGCTGGCTTCGGTGGCCAAGCATTTCGGGAAAGTGGTGGTGGTGGCTCCGGCGCGTGCGCAGTCGGGAAAGAGCCACGCCATAACCTTTTCCACCCCTTTGCGCTACCGCATGCTGAAGGACACCCCGGAAATGGAGGTGTACAAGGTGTACGGCACGCCGGTGGATGCCTTTAAGATTGCGGATCGCGAAATCCTCAAGGATCGTCGCCCCGATTTGCTGCTCTCCGGTATCAACCACGGCTCCAACACTTCGGCCAGCCTGATTTATTCGGGCACCATGGCCACGGTCATAGAGGGCTGCCTCAACGGCATCCCTGCCATCGGCTTCTCCCTCACCGACAACGGGCAGACTCCGGATTTCGAGGCGTGCAGGATGTATGTGTATTCCATTATTTATCAGGCTTTGAAGCACCGCATGCCTGCCGACGTTTGCCTGAATGTGAACATTCCGGCGGTTCCCAAGGACCAGATAGCCGGGGTGCGTGTCACCCGCCAGGCCCTGAACCACTGGCACGAATCGTTAGAGAAGCGGCTGGATCCGCAAGGCCACGCCTATTTCTGGCTGACCGGCCATTTGGGCGACGAGGACAAGGGGGAGGATACGGACGAATGGGCTGTGAAACACAATTTTATCTCCGTGCAGCCGGTACAGGTCGATATGACGGCCTACCATTACATGGACACTTTGAAAACCTGGAATTTTTAGCCTATGGAAAAGTTGAAGACGGATCAAATGTGGCTGGGGCTTGTGCTGGGCGTGCTGCTGCCGTCCGTGACCTTCGGCCTGCTCTACCTGATTGCCCGCGTCTGCGCCCCGGCGGGCAAACCCCTGCTCATCCCGCTGTCCACGGTGCTGCTGGTGGCGATTTTCACCAACCTGTTTACTATGCGGTATTACCTTGTGAAACTGAAGTTTGATCGCACCGGCAGGGGCATTCTGCTGGTGACTTTCGTGCTGGCCATCGCCTATTTTCTGCTGTTCGACCAGTTGAAATAGGGGGTGGGTTTTGTGCTTTCCGTCCGCCATTGGAGCGGCGAAAAAAACGAAAGGTAAAAAAATCCTTAAAAAATAGGTTTTGGTGTTTCAAAAATGTGTATTTTCGTAAATTCGAAAATAATTAAAAATACTAATATAATCAATTAAAAATCAAAAACATGATTAAAGGAGCAATTGTGATTGATACGGAAAGGTGCAAGGGCTGCGCCGTTTGTACGGAAGCATGCCCCAAGCAGGTGATTTCCATATCGAAAAATGTGAACGGCAAGGGCTACAATTATGCCGAAGCCGTGAAAGAGGATGACTGCATCGGCTGCGCAAGCTGCGCCGTTGTTTGTCCGGATGGTGTGATATCCGTCTATAAAGTCAAGTTATAAACAATTAAAGCGTATCATAAAAATGGCAAGAGAATTAAAGTTAATGAAGGGCAATGAAGCGATTGCCCGCGCAATGATTGCCAGCGGAACAGACGGCTATTTTGGCTATCCTATCACGCCGCAGTCGGAAGTAATGGAAACGTTGATGGCCGAAAAACCTTGGGAAACAACGGGTATGACCGTTCTCCAAGCGGAAAGTGAAATGGCCTCCATCAATATGGTGTACGGCGGCGCTGCCACCGGCAAAAAAGTGGCCACCTCCTCTTCCTCCCCAGGCATCAGCCTGATGCAGGAAGGCATGACCTATCTGGCGGGAGCCGAAATCCCCTGCCTGGTTGTCAATGTGATGCGCGGCGGTCCCGGTCTGGGCACCATCCAGCCTTCCCAATCCGATTATATCCAGTCGGTGAAGGGCGGCGGTCACGGTGACTATCAGATGTACACCCTGGCTCCGGCCTCTGTGCAGGAAATGTACGACTTTGTGTTTGACGCTTGGGATATCGCTTTCAAATACAGGAATCCCGTTCTGATCCTTTCCGACGGCGCCATCGGGCAGTGCATGGAAAAACTGTACACCCGCGACTATGTTCCCCGCTGGACGGAGGAAGAACGCCAGAAGAACGCCCCGTGGGGCACTTGGGGAAAACCGGCCAACCGCGGACACAACATCATCACTTCCTTGGAGCTGGATTCCGCCCGTCAGGAGGTGTTTAACCTGAAATTGCAGGCCAAGTACGCGGAAATGAAGGAAAAAGAGGTCCGTTACGAGGCTTTGAACTGCGAAGACGCCGACTACATCATTGTGGCTTACGGTTCCAGCTCGCGTATCTCCATGAAAGCCATGCAGATGGCTCGCGAAAAGGGCATCAAGGTCGGTTTGTTCCGTCTGATCACCCTCTTCCCCTTCCCGACGAAGCAGCTGAACGAACTTTCCAAGAAAGTCAAGGGCATACTGACTGTTGAAATGAGTGCCGGCCAAATGATAGAGGATGTCCGTCTGGCCACGGAATGCCGCGTGAAAGTCGAGCATTTCGGACGTTTCGGCGGAATCATCCCCACGCCGACGGAAGTCTTGGAAGCCTTAGAAAACAAAATCATTAAATAGGAGGACCCGATCATGAAGAGAGAAGATATAATCAAACCTGAAAACCTGGTTTATACGAAAACCAAAGTATTGACAGACGCGGTTATGCACTACTGTCCCGGTTGCGGTCACGGCACGGCGCACCGCATCATCGCCGAGGTGATTGAAGAACTTGGCATCCAAGACAAGACCATCGGTATCGCTCCTGTGGGCTGCTCCGTCTTGGCCTATAACTATTTTGACGTGGATTTCCAGGAGGCCGCCCACGGACGTGCCCCCGCATTGGCCACTGCCGCCAAGCGCCTGAATCCGGACCGCTACGTGTTCACCTACCAGGGTGACGGCGACTTGGCCGCCATCGGTACGGCGGAAACCATTCACGCCTGCAACCGTGGAGAGAACATCACCATGATTTTCATCAACAACGGTATCTACGGCATGACCGGAGGTCAGATGGCCCCCACCACGCTGGTCGGCATGAAGTCCGCCACGACCCCCTATGGCCGTAACGTTGCCTTGAACGGTTATCCTCTGCGTATCACGGAGTTGATTTCCACATTGCCCGGCACCTATTTCGTTTCCCGTCAGAGCGTGCATACCCCGGCTGCGGTGCGCAAAGCCAAGGCTGCGGTGCGCAAAGCCTTTGAGAACCAGAAGCTGAACAAGGGCCTTTCCTTTGTGGAGATTGTCTCTTCCTGCAATTCCGGCTGGAAAATGACGCCGGTGCAGGCCAACCATTGGATGGAGGAGAACATGTTCCCCAACTACCCGGTCGGCGATATCAAAGTGGACGGCAAGATTGTCAGCGGCATTGATTTGGACCGTATTGTGGTGGATCATCCCTTAACAGTTGTCAATAAATAATCATTATAAAGCGAAAAACCATGACAGAAGAAATAATTATAGCCGGTTTTGGAGGACAGGGTGTGCTCTCCATGGGTAAGATTCTTGCTTATTCCGGTGTGATGCAGGACAAAGAAGTGAGTTGGATGCCTTCCTACGGTCCCGAAATGCGCGGCGGCACCGCCAACGTTTCGGTGATTATCAGCGATGAGCGCATCAGTTCCCCGATTATCAACCAGTTTGATACGGCCATCATTCTGAACCAGCAGTCGCTGGATAAGTTTGAGAAGAGTGTGAAACCGGGCGGTCTGCTGATTTTTGACCCCAATGGCATCACCCATGAGCCTACGCGCAAAGACATTAATATATATAAGATTGCCGCGACGCAGAAAGCTCAGGAGATGGGTATCAGCAAGGTGTTCAACATGGTGGTTCTCGGTGGTTTCCTGAAACTGAAACCCATTGTGGAGCCCAAGTACATCCATGAAGGCCTTGAGCATTCGCTTCCCCAGCGCCACTGGAACCTCATTCCGCAGAACGAGGAAGCCATTGAGATTGGCAAGGGGCTGATTGAAGCGGTTCAGGTGCTGTAAGCGCTTCTTGAAACGCAAGGGGAAGAAGTCCGGTTCCGGTTTTCTTCCCCTTTTTTTGTCGCTTTGTCTCGTCCTGACATAACGTCACCATAATATGCCTTCCCCCAAAGGGAATGTTTACAGCAAGAATAAACCGTTGAGCCAACAAGATAAAAACAAATGCAAGAGTCAAACAGTAAAATGTCACGCTTCTTCTCGGAAAAATTGAGAATAGTATCCTTCCTGTCCATAATCATTGTTTTCTATATGCATACGGGCTTTCCTGATTCTGTAAAAGAGAACATGATGTTGCCGGTTCTTTTAAGGGGTTGCATTGTTGGCGTTTTGGGCCGTTGTGCCGTTCCAATGTTCTTTGCCATCTCTGGCTATTTGTTTTTTTATAATGTGAAAAATGGACTAAAAGATGTGTTAGCGAAGATGAAGAAGAGGGTGAAAACCTTATTTGTGCCATTTGTTATTGCCGCGCTATTCTTTCCTGCATTTTTTGTCATTATGAAATTAATCCCTGGCGCGTCTTCGTATGTTAATAGTGATTCTTACATGGATAAGGTTATGACAATGCCCGTAAAGGACGTTTTAACGGCTCTTTTTTATGATTGTGGAAATGGAGCGCCATGGGCATATCATCTTTGGTTTCTAAGGGATCTGATAATCATTGTGGCTATTACGCCTCTTATTTATTATTTCAGGAAATGGATGGGCGGCTGGAGTGCAATGGTTATATTCGTTTTGTATCTTTTATTTCCAGACTTGTCAATCCTTTATTCTTTGTTTTGGTTCGTTTCGGGTGGATGCATGTTGGACAAATTAGATAAATTCCCCAAGTGGTGTTACATCGCGTTTTTTGTGCTTTTTCTGATACTGTCAGCGTATCAGCAGATTGTTGGTTTCAAAATATGGCTAAACATTAAAATCATTGTTGTGTCGTTAGGGCTTGTCTCTTTATGGGGGGGATACGATATCCTTGTGTCGAAGGAGTTTGAATTAAAAAAGGCCCCGTTGTTAAATTTTGCATGCCAGTTTACTTTTTTCTTATATTTGTATCACGAGCCAGCAATTCATATTATAGTGAAGGGTTTCCCTCTCGCTTTAGGAAGCAATGCATTCGGATACACAATGTCTTTTCTCCTTTCTCCGTTGGTTTTTTTACCTGTTGGTATTTCTATTGGCTATTTGTTGAGGAAGCATACACCTTCTTTTTATAAGGTTATTGTTGGAGGAAGGTGATTTGTAGCCCTCCCCGAACCCAGAGCAGTTGTTGCCACGCCGGAGGGGTGGTTGCGGTTGTTCGCAAGGGGGCCTTAGTTCATGTCTTTCCGTTCTTCACCGGGAAACCAGAAGCGTTTTTCCTTGTCCGTGACCTGCCAGAGGTACAGGAGTTTGCCCGCGTTTTCGGACGCTTCGACGGTGGTGGGCTCTATCCAGGAAGCGATGCAGGTGGGGTGGGACGAGAGCGGAACGGTGTCCAAAGGGGACTGCCGTATCTCTTCCATGGCGGCCATTTCCCAGTCGTTACGCCAGGTGCGGGGCGTGTCGCAGACGAGGAACAAAATGGTGGCCGCGCCCGTCCAGACAAGGTAGGTGAAGGCCGGTTTGCGGAGGCTGTGCCGCAGCAGCAAAAGGCTGGAGTGTGTGAAATACAGTATCCACAGGAAGGAAACCGGAAGCACGGAGTCGTAACGGATGATGTAGGGGCGGTAGGGCCGGTAGCCTCCCAAAGGCAGCAACAGCAGGTAGATGACGGAAAACACGGCAAACCAGTGGAAAAGCTGGAGCGCATGCACGCCTTCCTTCCGATATTTAAATTTGAGAATCAAATAGTTTGTCACGCAAAGCGCAAACAGCAGCCCGAATCCTCCGTTCCCCGCCGTGAACATGCGCAAAAATCCTTGCGGGAGCAGCCGGTAGCGTTCGGACAAAGGGATGGGCTCGTTCCACATGGTATTGTAAGTGCCTATATATAAGGAATAAAGCGCGACAATGCCCAGGGGCAGCAGGAAGTGCAGGTAGTGGCGGGGAATGTTTCGCAGGGCGTCTTTTAGTTTGGGATGCGCCGTCTCCCGGAAGAAACGGTAAAAATACCTGGCAAAGCCGGTGAACACAGCAACCAAGGCGACGGCGGGGCTGATAGCACCGGAAAAGCATGTAAGTAACAGAAAAACAATAGTGTATAACAGGAGAACCGCTTTGTTCCTTATCCAGTCTTTTTGGTAGCACTCCTTGAAAAGGAAGGGGAGCAGGTAAAAAAGCAGGAAAATGAGCGGGAGGGCGTAGAAAAACGCATAGGTGACGGCGGGGTCGATCATTCCTATGCTGCGGGTGAAGCCGCAAGTCTGCATCAAAGTGCCGGAAAGGAAGCAGGCGGCCATGAATTTCAGTTCCCGTAAGTGGAAGCCGCCGCACACCATCGCACTGATGAGGAGGATGAGCGCCAATTGCATGCCTGTCTTGCAGATGGCATTGCTATAGTACAGGCTGTGAATGGGATCCGTCACTTTTTGGAGGGCGAAGGGCAGGCTGCGGTAGGTTTTGCAGAGCAGGTAGTGGGAGAAAAAACGGTTGGGCGCGGCATGCGGCTCCTGCTTTGCCAGCATGCGGAAGCCAAAAGGGTCCGCGTACAGGGGCCGGATGTAGTCCAAGGGGAGGACGCTTTCCGCCATGTCTCCGTCCAGAGGCTCGTTGTAGTGCTGTACAAAGCTGTAGCAGAGGTCGCCCAACGCAAAGACGAGCAGCGTCAGGTAGGCTGCAATCCGTCCGAAACGCTTGGTTTGCCGTGTGTTCTGTTTTTTGTTGTCCATGTGCGGCCGCTGTGCGGCGAAGATTTTTTTCAAAAAACTGTTTTCAGGATGCAAAATTCCATAAAAACCCGATACAAAGCCCCGTTCTGTGTGCATTTTTTTTCGGAAGGGGATGGCTGGAGGCCGAGGGGCATATTATTTTAATGTGTTTTGTGAAAAAAAACGGCGGATATTTGCGGAAAAATGATACTTTTGCATTTTGTTTCATTCTAAAACACAAAAAAGCATGTGTGGAATAGTTGGATATATTGGGGAACAGGAAGCGTACCCTATTCTGATTAAGGGACTTCATCGTTTGGAATACCGGGGTTACGACAGTGCCGGTGTGTCGTTGATCAATCCGAAGGGAAAGTTGTCGGTGTATAAGGCCACGGGCAAAGTGTCCGCTTTGGAGGAGAAATGCGCTGCGGAGGATCTCAGCGGAACCATTGGCATCGCCCACACCCGCTGGGCGACGCACGGAGAGCCCAATGCGGTCAACGCCCATCCCCATTTGAGCGGAAGCGGAAACCTGAGCTTGGTGCATAACGGCATCATAGAAAACTATAAATCACTGCGTTCTATGTTAGAGAAAAAGGGAATGTCCTTTTGCAGCGACACGGACACGGAGGTGCTGGTGCAGCTGATTGAATACACCCAGCAGACTTATCATTGCGATGTGTATACGGCGGTGCAGCGGGCCTTGAAGAGTGTGGTCGGCGCATACGCCATCGCGCTTTTGGAGAAAGCCCATCCCGACCAGCTGATTTGCGCCCGCAAAGGAAGCCCCTTGGTGATAGGGGTGGGGACGGATGCCCGGGGAGGCAAGGAGTTCTATGTCGGTTCGGACGCCACCCCCATTATTGAATACACCAATCAAGTGGTATACCTTAAAGATGAAGAGATTGCGCTAATGGACCGCAAGGGCGGCCTCGAGGTGGTCAATTTGTCGAACATCAAGCAGACACCGGAAATGCACACCCTGCAATTGAGCCTGGACGAGTTGGAGAAAGGCGGCTATCCCCATTTCATGCTGAAAGAGATTTGGGAGCAGCCCAATGCCTTGCGCACCTGCATCCGCGGACGCTTGCAGGTCAAGGACAAGGATGTGCTGTTGAGCGGCATACAGGACCACAAGGAGAAATTCCTGAACGCCAGGCGCATCATTATCTGCGCTTGCGGAACGAGCTGGCATTCGGCCCTTATCGGGAAATATTTTATAGAGGAGGCGGCGCAGATTCCGGTGGAAGTGGAGTACGCTTCCGAATTCCGTTACCGCAACCCCGTCATTTATCCCGACGACGTGGTGATTGCGGTCAGCCAGAGCGGCGAAACCGCCGACACCTTGGCCGCCATTCAGCTGGCGGAGCAGAAAGGGGCCTTTTTGTACGGCATCTGCAACGTGATTGGCTCTTCCATCGCGCGGGCCACGCACAGCGGCACCTACCTGCATGTGGGGCCTGAAATCGGAGTGGCCTCCACCAAGGCCTTTACCGGTCAGGTGATCACTCTCTGCCTGTTGGGACTGGCCATCGCCAAGGAAAAACATACGCTGAGCGATGAGATGTTCCACATGTTGGTGGAGGAGTTGCAGCGGATTCCCGACAAGATGCAGTGGACGCTGGAGCACAACAAGCACATTGACCAGTTCGCCCAGATGTTCACCTATTGTCGCAACTTCCTTTTCCTCGGACGCGGTTACAATTATCCTCTCGCGCTGGAAGGCGCCTTGAAGCTGAAGGAGATTTCGTACATCCATGCGGAAGGCTATCCCGCCGCTGAAATGAAGCACGGCCCAATCGCCTTGGTGGACGAGGAGATGCCGGTGGTGTTCATCGCGCCCAAGCGGGGCATGTATGAGAAAGTGGTGAGCAACATCCAGGAAATCAAGAGCCGCAAGGGAAAGATCATTTCCGTGGTCACCGAGGGGGACAAAACCGTGCGCAACATGAGCGACTACACCTTCGTCATCCCCGACACGCGCGACTGCTTTGTGCCGCTGCTTGCGGTGATTCCCTTGCAGCTGCTGTCCTATTATGTGGCGGTTGCCAAGGGCCGGAACGTGGACCAGCCCCGGAATCTGGCCAAGAGCGTCACGGTGGAGTAAGTTGCCGGACTTTCAAGTTCAACGCCCTGTTCAGGCAGTGCCTGTTGCAGGGCTTATAGCTGTTTGGCGAAATTTTTGCCGAATTCCTTGCAGTCCGCGAGGTTTTGGCTGTCCGGAACCCAGAGTTTGGAAATGCCTTCGTTCACTACGGTGAGACCGGCTTCCTGCAAATGTCCGCTGATTTGTTTGACCGCTTCGCCGCTCCATCCGTAAGAACCGAAAGCGGCCGCTTTTTTCTGCTTGAATTTCAGACCTTTCATCATTTCAAGCAGACCTGCGACGGCGAAAGAATAGCCGTAATTGATGGTGGGTGACCCGATGAGCAGCGCTTTGGAGTGGAACATTTCCGTGAGCACGTCGTTTTTGTCCTCGTGGGCGATGTTGTAAAGTTTCAGTGTGACAGAAGGATCTGTTTCGTGTATGCCGTCTGCGATGGCTTCCGCCATGAGCCGCGTGGACTGCCACATGGTGTCGTAGGCGATGGTGATTTGGTTTTCTTGGTAGGCGTCCGCCCATTTCAGGTATTGCTCCACGATTTGGGAGGGGTTTTCCTTCCAAATGACGCCGTGGCTGGGGCAAATCAGGTCTATCGGAAGGTTCAGGGCGAGCAGCTGCTGTATCTTTTTCAAGACAAGCGGGCTGTAAGGGTTGAGGATGTTGGCGTAATATTTTTCCGCTTCATACATTAAATCAGCGGAATCCACCGTGTCGTTGAAAAGGGTTTCGGTGGCGTAGTGCTGTCCGAAGCCGTCGTTGGAGAACAGTATGTTCTCGCCGCTCAGGTAGGTGAACATGGTGTCCGGCCAATGGAGCATGGGCGCTTCGATGAAAGTCAGGGTGTTTTTGCCTAAGGGAAGGGTGTCCCCGGTTTTCACCGTCACAAAGTTCCAGTCCTGATGGTAGTGCCCCCGGATGATGGCTTCCCCTTTCTTGGTGCAGTAGATGGGCGTGCCCGGAATCTCGCGCATCAGTTCGGGAAGGGCTCCGCTGTGGTCGATTTCATTGTGGTTCATAACAATGTAATCGATTTTGGAGAGGTTTGTCTCCTGTTTCAGCCGGCTGACAAATTCCTTGTCGTAGGGTTGCCAGACGGTGTCGATGAGAACGGTTTTCTCATCCCGGATCAGGTAGGAGTTGTAGCTGCTTCCTTTGTGGGTGGACAGTTCGTCCCCGTGAAAACGGGTCAGTTCCCAGTCCACTTTGCCGACCCAGTATACGTTGCCTTTGATATGCTTCATCATAAGAAATTCGTTTTATATAAAATGAATACTATTACAAATTAATTGAATGGCGGATTAGTTTTCGGCGTCCACCAGCTCCTTGAACCATTGCGCCCTGTCGCAGCCTTCTCCCGTATTGAGGAGCACCACATCGCCCTGCTTGATTCCGCCCTTGTCCACCGCCTGGAAGAATCCGGCGTAGCATACCATGGAGGCCGGTCCGAGCAGCAGGCCGCGTGATTGCCGCATTTCCTTTCCGTAGCGCGGCAGCTCCGCCTCCTTCACCCGGAGGAAGGTGCCGCCCGTGCGGCGTACCAGCGGCGCCACCAAGGGATAATTGCCCGGATTGGCGGCGGTAAGTATGCCGATGCGGGTGCGGAGGTTCTTTTTGGCTTCGTACTGCTGCTCCCATCCTTCGGGGAAACCGGCGGCGACAGCCTTTTCCCAAGCCGTGACCATGGGGTCGCATTCGTCCTGCTGCACCAGCATCATGCGCGGCATCTGCAGGGAGGTGTCTCCGGTCATGGCGGCGAGGTCGCGGAAACCTTTTTCAAAGGCCAGGGGAGATGTGCCTCCGGCCACGGCCTGCAGGTAGACGGTGGGCAGCTGCCCCATCTGGCGCAGGCATTCGAAAACCACCAAGCGTTTGGATTCTATGCGCAGCGGGTCGGTGTTGCCGATGCTGATAAGCACCTTGTTTTCCTTGTGGAAGTTGGCCGCTTCCGCTTTGGCGTCCCCGTAGCCCCCTTTGGAGATGACGATGGGCTGCCCTGTCTTTTTAATTGCCTTGACGGTGTCGGGGTCGATGCAGTTCGGCGCAAATTCGGTGAAGGTGATGCCCGCTTTGGCCAAGTAGGTGGCAAAGGCCACGCCTGCGTTTCCGGTGGAGGCCAGGCAATAGTCTTTGATTCCCTGCTCTTTCAGCACGGAGGCGGCGAGGGCGGCCGAAATGTCCTTGAAGGAGCCGCTGCCCCGGTTCAGGTCGTTGCGGTACACATACACCTTGCAATGTATGCCTTTGCTTCGGGCGTAGGCTTCCAGATGCTCCCAGCGTTCGATGGGAATCAGCCCTTCCCCGTAGCTGACCACGTTTTCGCGCCGCTCCAAGGGCAGCAGGTCAAAATAGTGGTCCTGGTAGGATTCGGTGGCGGGCGCTTGGGTGGGGATGTGTTGCGCTTGCAGGTACTCCACCTCCACGTGGTTTTTAAGGCAGGAGCATTGCTGGTCCTGCTTGAACCAGGTGGCGAAGTCTCCGATAATCTTGCCGCAGTGTTTGCATCTGATTAGGTATTTCATACGTAAAATGTTTAAGTCGTCGTTTGAAGATGCAAATATACAACGCTTCCGCCAATGTCTGCGCGAAAAAGGGAACAGAAAATGCAAATATTTCACATTTGGGTGAAAAAAGCGCGTGCGCAAGGTTACGGAAAGCGGGGGACGGAAGAAATAATTCCGCCGCCCGCGACAAGCCCGTCTTTGTAGAACACCACCGATTGTCCCGGGGTGACTCCCCAGACCGGTCGGGCGAAATGCACTTGCGCCTTTTCCCCTTCCAGTTGCAGGGTGGCGGATTGCGCGGGGCTTTTGTAGCGGATGCGCGCTTCCACCTCCGCTTCGTTTTGCAGCCATTCCGGCTCCCGGATGCGGCAAGCGTCGGCCAGCAGTCCGGTCGTGTACAAGTCCTCGTAGTCGCCCAATGTCACTTCGTTGCGCAGGGCATCGACCATGGTGACGTAGCGCGGACGCCCCAAGGCGATACCGAGTCCCTTGCGCTGTCCGATGGTGTAGCAGGCGAAGCCCTTGTGCCGCCCCAGCACCTTTCCGTCGGCCCCTATGTAGTTTCCTTCCGGGCAGATGGTATGGAAATCAGGGACTTCTTTTTCCAAGAAATGCCGGTAGTCGTTGTCGGGGATGAAGCAGATCTCCTGGCTCTCCCGTTTGTGGGAAAGCGTTTCAAAGCCGCGTTCCGCCGCCATTTGCCGTACCTGCTCCTTGGTGTGTCCGCCCAAAGGGAAAAGGGTGCGTTGCAAGTTCTCCTCCGTCAGCATCCACGGGAAATAGGTCTGGTCTTTGTGCGTGTCGGCTGCGGTGGCCAGGTAGGTGCGGCCGTTACGCTTCCGTATGCACGCGTAATGGCCGGTGGCGATTTTCTCACAACCCAAGGCGTCGGCCTGTTGCATCAGCACGCCCCATTTGATGTGAGAGTTGCAAAGCACGCAGGGGTTGGGGGTGCGCCCGTGCAGGTATTCCTGGATGAAGTTGCTTATCACCTTCTCCTTGAACACTTCCCGAAAATCGACAATGTGGTGCTCGAACCCGAGTTTTTCCGCCATGTGCTTGGCTTCCATGATGGACTCCACGCTACAGCAGCCTTTTTCCTTGGCCAAGCAGTGTTCCTTGATGGAATCGAAGGTGCGGAAGGTGACCCCCACCAGTTCGCAGCCCTGTTCTTGCAGCAGCATGGCGCTGACGGTGCTGTCAATGCCTCCGCTCATGGCCATCAGCACCCGCATTCCGTCTCCTTTCGTGTGTTGGACATGGCTTTTTTATTCAAACAATATGGATATATGGAAAATCTTGCTTTTGAGGTATTCCACGCTGTTGGTGTACACATTGTCCTCGTGTTTGAGCATGTCGTTCAGCCCGTAGGACATCTTGGCTTCAATGGAGAACTTGAAGAGGTTGGCGTAGAAGTCCATACCGACGCCCGCCTGGGTCTGGAACTCCGTCCGGTTCAGCTTCAGCATGACAAATTCCGGATTCTTTTTGTTTTTCTTGTTGGCTTGCGAGGCTAAGTCCACGCTCAGCTGCCCGCCGCCCACCACATAGACGCGGCAGTTGTGCATGCGCGAGGACTTGAGCTTGAGCAGCAGCGGCAGGTCCAGATTGACGGATTCGATTTTTTTGTGGGTTTGGGTCTGGTCGAAGCCCCGGATGCGCACGTTGTAGTTGACGGTCCGGTCGATAAGGGAAATCTGCGGGATGAAGCGCAGGTTGAAGTATTCGCCTAAGCGCAGGTCGGTGATGATGCCCACGTCGAAACCGGAGGAAGGGCTCGACTCAATGACCATGATGGAGTCGAAAGGGTTGAGGTTGGAGACCGATTTGTGGGCGAAGTCGGCGTGGTTGATACCTAAAAGAAAGCCGAAATGCAGCTTTTTGAAGTCGTAGGACGGCAGGTTGGGCGCTCTCCGGGCGGAAAAGTCCTGGGCCTCTGCGGTGGAGAGGGCGAGAAGGGCGCTTGTCAGCAGCAATGCGAATGCGTGTCGGATGGTGTTCAAGGCAGAAGGTGTTTGAAATCAAAATAAAATGCGCATACACTCTTTTTCCAGCAGGGCCTTGTCGATGGGCACCACGCCTACGGTTTCGCAGACCAGGCCTCCGGCGATGTTGGCCATTTCCGCCATTTGTCCGGCGGAAAGCCCCGTAATCAGTCCCAAGGTGGCGATGCTGATGACCGTGTCTCCGGCTCCCGACACGTCGCAGATGTTGCGCACTATGGCCGGAACCCACAGGGAGGCGAACTCCCCGTTCTTTTGGTAATAGCAGAGTATCAGTCCGTTCTCGGAAAGGGTGGTCATCACCATGCGGTGGCCGCTTTCCTCCATGAATTGGCGTATGCGGGCGACCAAAGCGCTTTCGTCCTGCAATTCGCTTTTGGGCACCTGAAGCCCCGCGCTCAATTCGCTGAGGTTGGGCTTGAACAGGGTGACGTTTCGGTAAGCGTTGAAATTCCGTTTTTTAGGGTCTACGCAAACGGGGATGTCGTATTCCTCCGCCCAGGCGGAGACCTGTGCGATAAGCTCGGGCGTGATTACCCCTTTGTCGTAATCCTCGAAGACGATGGCCTTGACGGGCCGGGTTTGCAGCAGGTGGCGGATTTGGCCGCTCAGTTTCGCCGCGTCGGTTTCCGAGAGGGCGGCATCCGTCTCTTCGTCCACGCGCAGCAGCTGCATTTTGTTGCCGATGATGCGGATTTTGGTGGTCGTGGGCCGCGTGCCGCTCCGCACAATGCCGTCCTGGGGAAGGCGGTAGCTCTCCATGTGCCGCAGGAAGTCGTAGCCTTTGGCATCCTCCCCGATGAGGCCGCAAAGCAGCGGCACCGCTCCCATGGCGCGGAGGTTCAGGGCCACGTTGGCGGCTCCACCCAAGCATTTTTTGCGGTTTTTTATATTCACCACAGGGACAGGTGCTTCGGGCGATATGCGCGACACCTCCCCTTCAATGTATTCATCCAGCATGACATCCCCGATCACCAGAATCTCTTGCAGGCGAATGCTTTGAAAATAATGTTCCAGGTTTTCTTTCGTCAGTTTCATGATGGGCGTTTATGCGTTTTTCCCCCCTTCCTTCAGCGGGGTGGGCAAGGTTTTTTTCCGGTAGGACCAAATAAGGAAGGCAAGGCCGAGCAGTATGAAAGGGATGCTGAGCCACTGCCCCATGTCCAAAGTCATCGCCTTTTCGAAATCCACCTGCTCCTTTTTGAAGAACTCGATGATGAAGCGGGCGATGAAGATGACACTCAACGAAATGCCGACCGCGCGTCCGGCGTAAATCTTCCCTTTGGTGTGCTTGAAATAGTACCACACCTGGAAGAGAAAGAGGCAAAGGTATACGAAGGCTTCGTACAACTGGGCGGGATGCCTCGGCTCGCAGCATTCGTCGGTGCCTTGCAGCTGCATGAAGATGAATCCCCATGGCTTGCTTGTGACGGTGCCGATGATTTCGGAGTTCATCAGGTTGCCGCAGCGGACGAAGGCCGCCGCAATGGGAATGGCGATGGCCAGTCGGTCCAGCAGCCACAGCAGGCGGACGCGGCGCTTGTGGGAGAACCACAGGACATAGCAGAAGATGGCGATGGCCCCGCCGTGGCTGGCCAATCCGGCGTAACCGGTGAATTTCCAGCCCTCCGCCGTTTCCACAAAAGGAATGAAAATCTCTAGCAAATGGTGGCTGAAATAGGCCCAGTCGTAGAAAAGGCAGTGGCCTATCCGCAGGCCGACCACGGTCCACAAAATGAGGCTGACCGCGAAGCGGTCGCTGGTTTTTTCGGGAAGCCCTTCCCGGGTGACCATTTTCTGAAAGACCAGATAGGCAAGCAGAAAGCCGCAGGCGAGCAGCAGTCCGTACCATCCGATGCGGAGGTTTCCGAGGCGGATCAGAATGGGGTCGGCGTTCCAGGTGATGTATGCAAGCATGGTTTTTGGTTTCAAATGAAAACATTATAACGAAAGAAGCGTGCGTATTATTGTGTGTGGCGCTTTTCCGGATGATTTTTCGTGGCTTTTTGTGGTCTTTCCGGAAAAAGAAGGCGGAAAATTTCAGGTTTTTTCAAAGATTTTTTGGCTTTTGGCACAATTTTTCATAAAAAACGGCGTTTTCTCAAGTCAAACAATTTTTTTTGTTTCTACTTAAACCAAAGCGAATGAATATACGAAAGATACGCATTGTGACGGGGACGCTGCTCTGCCTGCTCTGCTGCACCATCCGCCTGCAGGCGCAGGACTCCTCCCGTTTGGAGCTGTCGTTTGACGAGGCGCTGCGCTATGCCGTGGCGCACAATTACACCTTGAAGAATGCCGGGCTGGATGTGCGCAAGGCCGAAGCCGCCCGTTGGGAATACCTTTCTTCCATGCTTCCCCAGGTGCAGGCCGGTTTCGATTACTCCAACATGTGCGGCTACGAGATGAATTTCGGCGCCATGTCCATTCCGATGAACCCTTACGGCACTTTTGCGGTCACGGCTTCCCTCGCCCTGTCCGCCCAGCAGGTGATGGCGGCGGTGTTGGGCAAGGTGTCCAAGGAAATGTCCGGCATCGCCTACGACCAGACTTTGCAGGCCACGCACGCCAACGTCAAGAACAGCTATATCTCCATTCTGGTGATGGAGGATGTGGTTTCCCTGCTGGATTCTTCCCTCGCTCACATGGAGCGTCTGGAGAAAGCCGCGCAGGAAAGCGTGAAGGTGGGCGCCGCCGAGCAGATCAGCGCGGACCAGCTTTCCGTGCAGGTCGCGTCCATGCGCAACACCATACATTCCAACCGCCGGAACCTGCAAATGCTGTACAACGCCTTGATTTTGCAGCTGGGGGCGTCGGTGGACAGCCGTATCGTGCTGACCACCAGCTTGGACGAACTGATGGATATGGATCGTTTGCAGCAGCTGGCCACCAAGGAGTTCCGCATAGAGGACAATTTCGACTACCGTCTGTTGGAGCAGGGCGAAAAAGTCTCCAAGGACCAGCTGACCTTGGCGTGGTTGGGCTTTATGCCTACATTAAGGGCTTATTATCAATATAGTAACAAAACCTATTTCGGAAAGGCCGAAGGAATGAACATGACCCCTCCGAACATGATAGGGTTGAGCCTCGCGCTGCCAATCTGGCAGTCGGGAACCCGTGCCGCGAAAATCAGGGAGGCGCAGCTCGATTACCAGAAGACCCTCAACAGCCGCAAGCAGGCGGAGGACGGTTTGCAGGTGCAGTACAACCAATTGTGCTACGACTTGGTTTCCGCCATGGAGAGCTATCAGGTGCAGAAGGCCAATCTGGATGTGACCAAACGGGTGTTTGACAACACGACCGAGAAATACAAATACGGACGGGCCAGCAACCTGGAGGTCACCAACGCCAGTACGGACATCATCACGGCGCAAAGCAATTACATACAGTCTGTTATGGGAGTGCTGAACGCGCAGGTGGCATTGGAGAATCTGATGGGGAAAAAGTGAACAGGTGTGAGGATGTGAAGATGTGAAGGTGTGAAGATTTTTAACAACTTAACATTTTAACATCTTAACAAAGAAAAGGTACATATAAAAATTGAAGATAGAATTTGTGTAATCGGAAACAAAAGAGTAATAATATGAAGAACCGTTTTTGTAAAGTTGTATTGACGCTTTTTGTTGCAGGATGTATGGTTTCCTGCGGAGGCAGCAGCGGAAAAAAAGCCACCACCACCAAGAAAGAGGCGGAGAAAGTGAAAGTGCAGGTGCTGCAAAGCGAGCGCATCGCGAGGGAACTGGAGCTTTCCACCACCTTGGAGGGGTATGAGAGCATGAATGTCGCGCCAAGCATCACCGGCCGTATCGAACACATTTATGTGGAGGTGGGCAGCCGCGTGGGCAAGGGGACGCTGCTGGTCCGCATGGATCAGACCCAGCTCAACACCACGCGCATCAACTTGAACAACACCAAAGTGGAATTGGACCGCGTGACCGCCCTGAAGGCTTCGGGCAGCGTGAGCCAGCAGGTGTACGACCAGACCAAGGCCGGTTACGACCAGCTGGTGGAGACCGAGCGTTTTCAGAACGAGAACACGTTTGTGAAAGCGCAGTTCTCCGGCGTGATCAGCGCCAAGAATTATGAGGACGGGGAAATGTACACGGGGCAGCCCATTCTTCAGCTGACCCAGATCAACCGGCTGAAAGCCGTCATCAACATTCCGGAGAGCTATTTTCCCTTGGTGAAGCAGGGCATGAAGGTGGACGTGTGCAGCGACATCTATCCCGACCAGGTTTTCCCGGCAACGATTGAAATTGTGTATCCGACCGTCGACGCTTCGAGCCATACCTTCCAAGTCCGGCTGAACATTCCGAACGCCTCCGAGAAAATCCGTCCGGGTATGTATGTGCGGACGAAACTGGCATTGGGCGAGACAGATGCGATGGTGGTTCCCTACCAGAGCGTGCTGAAGCTGACCGGCAGCAACGACCGCTATGTGTTTACCAATAAAGACGGTAAGGCGCACCGGGTGGCCGTGACCCTCGGGCAGCGTTACGACGACCGCATCGAGGTGGTTCCGGTGGTTCCCGGCGACCTGAAGGAAGGCGACGAGCTGGTGGTGGTCGGACAGGCCCGCTTAGTGGATGGATGTACCTTGGAAATCGTAAAATAATTTCAGAAAGAAAATGGCAATCTATAAAACTGCAATACACAAGCCGATTACCACGGGCTTGGTGTTCGTGGCCGTCATTATCATCGGCCTCTTTTCCCTGACGCGGCTGCCGATTGACCAGCTGCCGGAAATGGATCCCCCCTACATCACGGTCATGACGACCTATCCCGGCGCCAACGCCAGTGAGATAGAGACAAACATCACCAAACTGATTGAAAATGCCCTCAATTCCGTGGATGGCCTGAAAAACATCACTTCCACCTCCAAGGACAACATTTCCGTGGTCACCATGGAGTTTGAGTGGGGCTTGAATTTGGACGAGTCGCTCAACGACATCCGAAGTTACGTGGATCTGGTGTACGACAACCTGCCCGACGGCGTGTCCCGTCCCATGATTCTCAAGCTCAACAGCAACGCCCGTCCCATCATGATGTTCGGCTTTACGGCGAAGGAGAGCTACCCGGGCCTGGACCGCATCATAGAGGACAACGTCACCAACGAGCTGAACCGCATTGACGGTATCGGAAACATCACTGTGAGCGGTGCGCCGGAGCGGTATATTTATATTGATTTGGATCCCAAGCAGCTGGAATCTTACGGATTGAGTGTGGAGGCGGTGGGGCAGGCCATCAGCGCCAACAATGCGGATTTGGCCTCCGGCACGGTCAAGATGGGTAAGGAGCAGTACCAGATGCGGGTCAAGGGTGAGTATGAGGAAAGTTCTGAAATAGAAAATATTGTGGTGACAACCACCATGGACGGCAAGCAGGTTTTTGTCCGCGATTTAGCCACGGTGCGCGACACCATCAAGGATTTGTCCTTGGATGAGAAAATCAATGGGCAGGACGGTGCCAGACTGCTGATTTCCAAGCAGACCGGCGCGAACACGGTGGCCATTGCCCGTGCGGTGAACAAAAAGATGAAGGAAATCAAAAAGACCTTGCCGCCCGACATCACCGTTACCCTGATTAGCGACGGTTCGGAGGAAATCACCAACGCCGTCAGCGGCCTGACCGATTCCATCTTTTACGCCTTCCTGTTTGTGGTGCTGGTGGTGTTCTTGTTCCTCGGAAACTGGCGGAGCGCCCTCATCATTGCGCTGACCATTCCAATTTCCTTGGTCACTTCCTTTGTGTACCTGTTGGTTGCTGACAGTTCACTGAACATCATTTCCTTGGCCTCCCTGACGGTGGCTATCGGCATGGTGGTGGACGACGCCATCGTGGTGTTGGAGAACATCTCCAAGCATCTGGACCGTGGCGAGAGCCTGAAGGAGGCGGCCATCTGCGCCACCAACGAGGTATGGACCTCTGTGATTGCCACCACCTTGGTGATTGTGGCGGTGTTTGTGCCGCTGACCATGCTGCCCGGTCTGGCCGGTATCATGTTCAAGGAGCTGGGCTGGATTGTGACCATCGTGGTTTGTGTCTCCACTGTGACGGCCATCACCCTGATACCCATGCTTTCCAGCAAAATATTGAAGGAAAAGCCCTTCTTCCTGTCCAAGTTGGAAGAGGAGGCGGCGAAGCGGAAGGCTGCCGCTAAAAAATTCTCTTTTGACAACACCTTCGGAAAGGTGTTTGCCTCCATTGAGGCGTGGTACGCCAATGTGCTGCGCTGGTGTCTGGGGCACAAGAAACGCACCATCGGGGCGGCCGCACTCATTTTCATCCTCTCCATGGTTCCGATTGGTATGGGTAAAATCGGCATGGATTTCATGAAGGATCAGGACAACGGGCGCATCAGCGTCACGGCGGAGCTGCAACGCGGCACCCGCATTGAGGAGACCCTGAAAACCGCCCGAAAGATGGAAAAGGATATCAAGGCCATGATGGGCAAGGACGTGATTGTCATCTCCACCTCCGCCGGTTCCAACGACGATGCCGGTTTTGCCGCGCTGTTCAGCAGCACGACCAACAACAAAATCAGCATGACCATTCGCGCCACGAAAAAATATGACCGCGAGCGTTCCATTTTCGACTATCAGGAGGATATCCGCAAACTGTTGGCCGAGTATCCGGAACTGGTGAACTATCAGGTTTCTGAGGGCGGTTTCGGCATGGGAAGCAGCAACAGCCTGAGCGTGGAGGTCTATGGCTATGATTTCGACCAGACAAGTTCTTTTGCGCGGGAGCTGCAGCGGCGCATTGAGGAGAATGTGCCGGGTGCCCGTGACGCCAAAATCAGTCGTGACGAGGACCGCGCGGAACTGAAAATCGTGTTTGACAAGCAGAAACTGGCCTATCACGGGCTGAACAGCTCCACGGTGGCCATGTATGTGCGTAACCGCATCAACGGCATGACCTGCGGCTATCTGAAAGAGGACGGCGAGGAGTACGACATCGTGGTCCGCCTGAAGGAGGAATACCGCAGCAGCATTTCCGACATTGAGGAACTGTCGCTGATGGGCGCGACGGGCAAGCAAATCAAGCTCAAGGAAGTGGCTTCGGTGCAGGAATACTGGTGCCCGCCCACCATCGAGCGCAAGAACCGCCAGCGCTACCTGACCATCAAGGTGACGCCCTACCAGACATCCTTGGCGGAGGTGGCCGGCAGTGTGCGGCAGGAGCTGGACAAGATGAATGTGCCGCAGGGCATCCACGTGGCATTGGCCGGAAGCTATGAGGACCAGCAGAAGATGTTCGGCGACATGGGTCTGCTGGCATTGTTGATTTTAATGTTGGTCTACATTGTCATGGCTTCCCAGTTCGAGTCGTTCAGCAAGCCCTTCATCATCATGATGGCCATTCCCTTCGCTTTGACCGGCGTGGTGCTGGCACTGCTGCTGACGGGGCTGAGCTTGGATATGGTCGGCACGCTGGGTGTGGTGCTGCTGATTGGTATTGTGGTCAAGAACGGCATTGTGCTTATTGACTACATCAACCTGATGCGCGAACGCGGCGTGGAGCTTAACGAGGCCATCGCCCTTTCCGGACAGAGCCGTCTGCGCCCCGTCATGATGACCGCCTTCACCACCATTTTGGGTATGATTCCCATGTCGCTCAACCGGAGCGAGGGCTCCGAACTGTGGACCACCATGGGTGTGGTGGTCATCGGTGGCCTGCTGGTCTCCACGATTATCACCTTGGTGGTGGTTCCCGTGCTGTACGGCTGGATGGAGCGCAAGGGCGAGCAGGACAAGCAGCGCAAGCTCCGGGAGAAGTTTGTGTTCATGCATATTGACATCAACGAAAAATAATGCGGTATGAAATCGGTAATGATTGTATTTAACCAGGCCAATACCGAACGTGTGGAATACCTTTTGGACGAATTAGGCGTGCGTGGCTTCACGTTTTGGGAAAACGTGCAGGGCCGTGGCCATCTGCAAGGGGATCCGCATAGGGGCACCCATACCTGGCCGGAGCTGAACAATGTGGTGTTGAGCGTGGTCGAGGACGAAAAGGTGGAGTCCCTGCTGCTGGCGGTGCGCAAGTTGGACAAGCGCAACGAGGAAGTAGGGGTCCGGGCCTTCGTCTGGACGATTGACCAGATGGTATAATACTATTCCACAATGAGTTTCTCTGTGCGCAGGGCATTTCCCTGTTGCAGGCGGATCAGGTAAATCCCGCGGGGCCATTGGGCGGTTTCGATGCGGGTTTCAGCTTCCGTCGCCTGCCGTTTGTACAGGCAGCGTCCTTCCGGCGTGTACACGGAAATGAGCAGCGTCCCTTCTCCCGAATGCCGGACAAGGCAGTGGGTTTTGCTCGGGTTGGGGTAAATGCGGACTTCTGCTTGTTTCATGTCCGGTACGGCGTTGGCGCTTATCCGCAGCTGTATTTTCCAATCCGCTCTCTCTCCGTGCGGCGTGGAAAGTGTGTAGACGGCGCAGGCGTTGGTGTCTGTCCATTCGGCATGGGCGGAGTCCGTCGCGTAGCTGACACCCCAGGGCGTTTCCAGTACCAGCCGTTTTTCTTCCCCTTGCAGCCTTTCATACAGGCTGTCACTCACAAACAGGGTGTAGGTCAGGGTGTCGGTTTGCACCCCGTCAATGCGGAAGGCGTGTGCGCTGTCCCCGACGAGGGCGTGGCAATGCAGCAGCACGGGCTCCAGGGTCAGGACGGGAATGTAGGACACGGTGCCCAGACCGCTCTGATCGTAGCTGTCGAAGATAACCGCCTCCGCTTCGTTGATGTGGTTGCTTCCCCAGTAGTTGCCGATGGCGGAAATGTTGGGGTAGCCGTTGTTGTACAGGGCGTAGACCTTTCCCCCGTTGCCGTTTCCGTAAATGAGGTTTTGCCCGGGATTCTCCTCCGTACCCATGTCAATGTCATGGTAATAGATGGCGGTGATGCCCCAGAGGTTTCCGCAGATGAGGTTGTGGCGGAGTTTGGCGGCGCAGCTTGTTTTCGCGCCGTAGATGCTGATGCCGCTTCCGCCGTTCATGGGGTTGGTTTCCAGGTTGTTGTTTTTAAAAACATTGTTTTCAATCACCGAATGTATGCTGTGTCCCTGCTGGTTGTAGCCGTAGCGGTTGTTCAGGATGAGGTTGTCGCGCAGGGCGGCCTTGGTGTCTCCTGTACCCAGCAGGTCGGCGATGGCGATGCCGCCTGAAAGCGTGCTGCTTACCCCCTCGATGTGGTTGCCGATGATGTAGATGCTGTCCTCTCCGCCGGGCCCCAGGTTCAACTGTGGCTGGTTCACATTGTCCGTGACATTGTTGTAGAAAATGTTGTACAGGATTTTGGGCGAGCCGCTCACGTTGGCGGCGGAGGTGAGGGCGGTGCTGTGGTTGCCGGTGAACAGGCAGTGCGTGATGACAGGGTTGCAGTTGGTGTAGCGCAGGACCGCCGCGCTGAAGTTGCGGAACACGCAGCGTTCAATGCGTACCGGACTTTCGTTCAGCAGGATGCTTTTCCCGTTTTCCACGTACAATTGCGAAAGTTGCGAGGGGCTTTGCTCGAACGCCAGGGTGAAGGCCTCCATGCCGGTGCTGTCTGTACGTCCGCTGATGAAGAGCGTGTCCGTCCGTTCCGCGCACAGCAGCACGCCCCTGACTTCCCATCGGACGGCGTTGTGCAGGGTGATGTGCTTTGTCCCCTCATCCAAAACAAGGGTGTCGGAGGTGGATATGGTGATGTTTTTCAGCACTTCAAAACTTCCGTTTCCTACGGAGCGCAGGGTGGAGGAGGTGTCGGAGGCGATGCCGGAAAACTGTAGGCGGAGACCGTTTCCGGGGCTTACATATTGGGCTTTCGCACAAAAACATACACTTGCAAAGAACAGCATGAAACCGATTTTTCTCATAGCAGGGCGTTTTTTTTGTTAGAAAAAGGTTTTAAAATCAAACAAACGGAAAGGCGGCAATTTTATGATGGCTTTGGCCGAAAAAAATCTTTTTTTCTTGGAAAATATGTGAAAATTGCCTATCTTTGCATAAATTTAATTAAAAATACACGTAGTATGAGAAGTTTTATTTATTTCTTTAAACACCTGTCGTCCTTTGTGTTGCTGCTATGTGTGATGTCACGTATACAGGCTCAGGCGACGTATTTGTGCGATGAAAAATTTTCATCCAAACTTCCTTCCGGATGGAGTGCGCAGCCTGTGGTTTCCACCGCTACCCCTTCCTGGGTGCCGGACACCGGCATTGTCACTTCCGCCAAATATGCCATGCATGGCGTTGTGCCATATACCCATGGCGATTCCATTGTGCTGATGACTCCTTTTTACGACTGTACCGCATACGGGCATGTCACCCTCCGCTTCAACCACATCTGCAAGGTGCTTCCTTCGGACACCTGTATCATCCAGTACCAGGAGGACGGATTGGGCGTGAACTACAAATGGAAAAACCTTCCTTCCGTCGCTTACGAAGGCGCGTCCGCTGCCTACAAGAACAGCCTTTCTTTCTCCCATGAGTCGTATGGCGATTGGAAAAAGAACGACACCTTTGCCCGGCCGACCAACGGCTGGTGGAAACAGGAGGTTTTCGATCTCAGCGATTACGCCGGTTTCTCCAAGGTCCGTTTCCGTTTTGTTATCCGCAAGGGCCCCGCTGTGGGCTCCTTTATCGCCGCCGGATGGTACCTTGACGATTTCCAGGTGCTGGGGTCCAAATTTGCCCAGATTCCTCCCGCTGTCGCTTTTCTGTCTCCTGTCTTGAAGGACACGGTGTGGTCGGTGGGGCCTTTCCATATCAAGGCCAAAGTGGCCACCAGGACGGAAGCGCGTATCGTTCCGCCAGTGTTGAATTACAGCTGCACGTTTGAAGGAAAGACCGTGAAGGATTCCATTCGCATGACCGCCACCTCTGGTGACTCCCTCTGGGAGGCGAACATTCCGTTCCAGTATTACGGAACCGCCGTGTCTTATTACATTCAGGGCCGGGATTCCGCAGGCAACACCGCCAGGGTGAGCGCTTCTTTCTACACCAAGCGGCTCAAATCCGGAAGTGTCAGCAGCTATGCCTATTACTTTCCCGCTGACACTACCGGTGCCACGCACAATAATGGATCTCTGATTTATGATGTGCGATATACGGCTTCCAAGAGCCGTCTGCTGTATGAGGCTGCGGACATCAATCCGAACAAGGTGGACATGACCATTATCCGTTTTGCGTGGTATTTGCGTTCGACCGCCGCCAATGCGGGTTCGGTCACGGTTACCCGTAACATCAAAATCCACATGCTGGCCACCAAGGACGTTTCTCCGATGACTGCCGCCTATATGGACCCTGTGGCAAACAATGCCACGGAAGTCTATGACGGCACCACCGTCAGCAAGGTGGGTTGGAATGAAGTCATTCTCAAACGTCCGTTCACCCTGCCTGCCGGCATGAACATCTACATTTTTATTGAAGGCTATGGCGGCACCACATCCACTACCACTATCGCATGGGCTGCGCATAACGTCGGATCCAGTGGTGCGCAGACCACCTATTGTGTGAACAACGGAACATCTTGGACAACCAATGTCTACAAGCCTTTGGTCCGCTTTGGTCTCGGTTCGGTGGGCGGTTCCTACGATTCCAATTCGGTCGCTTTAAAGAGCATAGACAATCCCACCAAGGGGGTGGTGGCCGGTTTGCAGCCGGTGAGGGTCTCCTTGCAAAACAAGGGCGACGCTTGGCTTACTTCTTGCAATGTGAACTGGACCTTGAACGGTGTGCTGCAAAGCCCGAAAAAATGGACCGGCAAGATGTATGTGGATTTTTACGACACCCTGACGCTGGGCACCTATATGCAGAAAAGCCATGGTTACGACACCATCACCGTGTGGGTCAGCGACCCCAACAATAAGGTGGATTCCGTGCTGAACGACGATACCCTGACCATTGTCTCCTATGGTTGCGACGGCCCAATGAAGGGGGCGTACACCGTAGGGAAGAGCTCCGGTTCTGTCAAATATGACTTCGCTTCTTTGAAAGAGGCACTGCATCTAATGTCTTTATGCGGCCTTGGCGGTGACGTGACTTTGAAACTTGCCAGCGGCACCTATACCGAAAAACTGGAGTTTTCCCAATATAAGTTTACCGGCCATCGGGTGACCATCACCTCTTTGGCGGATCATGCGGACAGTGTGGTTTTCCATCCGAAAACCGGTCCAGTGCTTACGATAAACGATTGTTCCGGATTGACTTTCAGTAAGATTACCCTTGACGCCAGAAAAGCACGCACGCCTTTCTACTGTGTCGAAATGGGTGCCGGATTGAACGACATTGAGTTCAGCCATTGCACCCTGTACGGTTTTGACACCACGGTCAGTAGCAATCTGTACACGGTTATTTACAGGCCTTCCGGAAGTCCCATCCATAACATCCGCTTTATCGGTAACGAGATTTTAGGCGGCAGCTATGGCGTGTATTTCTACGGAAGCGGCACGAATGCCCGTAACAGCAACATTGTGTTCGACAGCAACCACATCGCCGACTACTATTCGTATGTGGGCTATTTCTATTACAACAACAACTTGAAATTCACCCATAACCGTATTGACAGGGCAAGGATTGGCGGGTTCTACATTAATTATGGATGCCTTTTGTATTACAATGACAGCAGCCTGATTGACGCCAACAAATTCCACATCCGTAGCAATAATACGACCCAATACGGTTTGAGGGTCGGTTATTCGGATTCCCTCACCATTGTGAGCAACAACGAGGTTATGATGCGCAATGACACCTCATATTCCTCCGCCACCACCTATGGAATGTACGTTTACTATATCTACGGCACCAAAGTCTACAACAACAGTGTGCTGGTGTCCGGAACGTCCAACACCCAATACGGAATTTATAGCGCAGTGGGCAGCACTGCCTATTCGGGGACAATCAAAAACAACATTGCGGTTTGTGAGGGAACGGGCACTACGTATCCTTATTATTTGAATAGCGCCAGTTATGTGAGTGTTTTTGATGTGGACTACAACTGCTGGTACAGCAAGAGCAACGTCGGCTATGTCGGCGCGGCCAAAACCACCTTGGCGGCTTTCCAAAGTGCCCTTCCTTCGGCGGTCCACGACCAGTACCGGAACCCCACTTTCCTGAATTCCTCCACTTCGCTGGAACTGAAGGATCAATCGGGCATGCTGTGCCCTATGATGAGAGGTGTGAATCGTGACCTGAATGGAAAACTGCGTGTCACACAGACGCTTATCGGAGCGTACACCAATGAGATTCCTTTGATGAACGCCGCTTTGGTCGAAATTTCGAATTTGCCTGTAACCGTTAATGTTACGGATACGACCCGTCCGTATGTCCTGCTGATGAATGCGGGCGTGGATACCCTGCGCGAGGCCACTATCCGTGTGGAGCTTGACCGTGTGGCACAGGGGGCGGACCTGCATTGGCAAGGAAAACTGGCCACAGGTGAGACGGATTTGGTTCCCATGGGGAAATATGTGCTTCCCGGAGGATCCCATACTTTTACCGTCTACCTGACCGGCATAGGCACGCTGAAGGATTCCCTTCCGTCTGACGATACGGTGAAAGCTTCGACATACTCTTGTGCCGGACGTTTTGCCGGAAATTACACTGTCGGTGGAAGCAATGCCGACTTCAGCACACCGGCGGAAGCCATGACCCAGATGCGCCTTTGCGGCATTACCGGTCCGGTTACCTTGAAACTGCGTGCAGGCACCTATGGCGGGGTCTCCATTTCGGATAAGGTTCCGGGGGCCAGTGCCACCAATACCATCACCGTGATGCCGGACGGTAACGCCAAAGTGGTCATTGACCGTTCGGGAGGGACTGCTTTGAGCATAGCCAACAGCGGTCACTGGCATTTCCGCAACATCACTTTCGGAAACACCTCCAACGGCATGGTTGGTGTGGAGCTTCAGGGAGGCATAGAGGATGTGTCGTTCCGTGGCTGTAACATCTACGCCAATGTCAAGGCTACGGCCTCCACGTATTATGCGGTGCTCTATCAGGGTGCCTCGAATTCCGTCACCTATCCGGTGGATGTGGTGTTTGCGGGCAACAACATTCAGGGAGGCTACTACAACATGTATTTCTATTACATCGCCGGAACGGGTGCGAACATGCCTGCATCCAGCGTCACGGTGGACAGCAACATTATGGGCAACGCCTATTGCTACGCTTTCTACAGCATCTATTACTCTCATTACAAGAGTTTGTCGTACAATACGATAACAAACCGCAGCGGTAGTTCCAGCACCTTCTACGGCATTTACAACAATTATTACAGCACTGTGGACAGGATGGAAGGCAACCGCATCCATGTGGTCACGACGGGTACAGGCTACGGCGTCTACTGGTACTATTACAAGAACTATTCCTCCTATGGCGGCCGTACGGGTGCAATGATCAATAACGAGATTATTGTCGAGGGGAACGGTGGCGCGAAATACGGCATCTATTGTTACCTGCCTTACCAGACTTGGGATTTCTCCCATAACAGTGTGTTTGTCAAATCCACCAGCGGAACGGTGTACGGCATTTACGCCTACAACACCAACACATCCTACAAAATCAACATAAAAAACAACCAGTTTGTAACCGAGGGCACCAGTACGAACTATCCGTGCTACCTGGCATCGTATTACACCACTTCGTATTGCGTTTTGGATTACAACAACTACAAATCCTTGAGCAATGCGAACATCGGTTATGCCGGTTCCCTGATCACTTCCTTGAGCACTTGGAAGTCAACCCTTTCCCAAGACATGCATTCGGTGTCGCTTCGACCCGCTTTCTCAGATACGACAAAGGGTTTGGCCTTGAAAGACTACGAGCCGTTTATCTGTCCGAAGCTTTTCAATGTGACTGCCGACATCAACGGCCAGCGCCGTACCAATTACACGACCATGGGCGCTTACGGTTTGCAAATCAATGAAGATGTGGATTTGCAGCTTGTTTCCATCCTTTCGCCCAAGCCCGTTGCTGCGGTGACCTGCTATCCGGAGTCCATGCCTGTGACAATCAGTGTGAAGAACGGTGGCTTGAAGACAGCTGACTTCAAACATTCCGCCTTGAAGATTTCGGTGGATGTCAGCGGTGCCATCAACTATCATTACGATACCACCCTCAGGGCGGGAAGCATTGTTTTCCAAGAGGTGGACACCATCGCGCTGGGTTTGCTGCCCACACTTGTCGGCGGCACTTACCATATCCATATCACCTTGAACGACACATCGGATGCCGTCCTTGAGAACGATACCATGAGCATGGTGTACAAGGTGGGTCGTGTGTCCCTGCCTTACGATGTGGACTTCTCTTCCGAACCGGCCGAGTTTGTCGATAACGTCGTCTCCGGCAACATCGATTGGAAGGTGGTCAGCGGTACGGGAACCAATCCGGCCATCGCCCCTGTTTTCGGCACGGGCCGTTTGGAATTTGCCGGAAACAAGGAGCCGGGAGCGAGTGCAAACGCTGTATTCAATGGCGTGAACATTCAGGGATGCACCAAACCGACGCTGAGCTTCTGGTTCGCGCACAATGCGGACTGCGCCGGTCCCGACATGATGGTTGTGCTGGTTTCGACCGACGGAGGGGCCACCACTACGGAATTGAAGCGTATTCTGGTGGCTGACACGGCCACAGCCTGGAGACAGTATGATTTCGATTTGACACCCTACAACCAATCCAGCTGCCTCTCCGTGTTGTTCCGCGCCATGAGCTTCGGCAACACCAACCAGAGCATTGACCGGATCCGCATCACTGCGGAACGCGACGCGGCCATAGAATTGCTGCCGACCGACCTCAGCCAGCGCACGGCTTGCGACAACACACCGATGGAAGTCAAGGCGGTGATTGCCAACAAGAGCCGTCTGACCATTGACATGACCAAGGACACCATCAACCTGAACGTGACGGGTGCCGTGAACTACGCCAACCGCTATGTGTACAACAAACGATTGGCCGGTTTTGAAAGCGATACCGTCGTGCTGGGTCAGATTAGCCTCAACAATAGCGGAAACTATTATGTGGAAGCCTTTATGCAGTCGAGGGACGACAACGCGGCCAACGACACCCTGCGCGACTCCAGCCTGTATGTGTATCAGGATGTTTCCTTGGATACGGTGTACGGCTTGAACGCTGAAATGACGATACTGACAGGAAAACTAGTGTCGGTAAGCGCTTTGGTCACCAACCGGGGCAATGTGCCTGTGGACAAAGTGCTGCTGCACATGATTTTAGATGACGACAACGTGGCCACGGACACAGTGTACAACCACCTGAATCCGGGCGACACCATGCTGCATGCGATGAGCGTGCCCTTCAAGGTGCCTGCGGTCTCCAAAGACCAGCCTTTCTTCTTCTTTGAGCTGAAGGCTGAACTTTCCTGCGATGCGGACAACAGCAACAACGAAATCAACATCGTGGGCAATGTGGAGATTCCGGATTCTTTGGATATTCAAGTGCTTGGCATTGATGTGACCAGCCCGGCCTTGGGCAAGACCAAACAGAACCCGGTGGTCCGCGTGGCCAACATCGGTAACACGGAAGCCGACAACATCGTCCTCCATGTGGATGTGATTGACAGCGGAAAGGTGGTGGAAAGCCTGATGGAAACCATCAACCACTTGGACATCAACGAGACGAAAGACCATTCCTTCACCATGGGCTATCGGGTGCCCAACCACAACGGCGCCTATTCCCTGAAGGCTTATGTGGAAGCCTGCGACGGCGACTCCATACAACTGAACGACACCTTGAGCGTGGAATTTGCCTGCACGAAAGACAGCACGGGCATCCGTGACGTGCAGCGTATGAACTGGAGCATGGGGCAGAATATCCCGAACCCCTCCGCGCATGTCACGCGCATCCCGTACAATGTGCCTCAGGCCGGTGTGATTGTCTTTAGCGTGATGGGTGAGAACGGACAGCTGCTGCGCCGCGAAGAGATTCAGGCGGAAGCCGGAAACGGCCATGTCGAGCTCCAAGTGGATGCGTATGCCAACGGCATTTATTACTACAGCATGGAATATCAGGGACAGCGCATCGTCCGCAAGATGAGCGTTTCCCGGTAAACCGGTGACAGAAAACGATTGGAAGAGGGCTTTCCGCGAAGGAGGCCCTCTTTTTTTAGGCCGTTTCGGCGAGTGCAACCCCCTGAACGGGGGATTTCCGGCCGTTTTTTCCCTAAAAAAGGGGATGGGCGTTCCGGTGACGGAGGGGTATCTTTGCAAAATGAAAGCGAAAGAAAGTGCCGGCGTGTGTGGAAAAAGAGTATTTTTGCAGCCAAAGGCTGTCTTGCGCCTCCGGAGGGTCGTATGCCCGGAGACGGAGGGAAGAGGCCGCAGAAAAGAACAAAACAACCGAAGGAAATGGTAAGCAAAGAAGATTTGTTGCTGTTGAAACAGCAGAAGAACGCGCTGGTGCTCGCCCATTACTACACCCTTCCCGAAGTGCAGGAAGTGGCTGATTTTGTAGGGGACAGTTTGGGACTTTCCCAAAAGGCCGCCCAAACGGACGCGGACATTATCCTGTTCGCCGGTGTGCATTTCATGGCGGAGACCGCCAAAATCCTGAATCCCGGAAAAAAGGTGCTGGTTCCCGACATGGATGCGGGCTGCTCCTTGGCCGACGGCTGCGCTGCGGAGGATTTGAAGGAATTCATGCGAGACTATCCCGGTTACAAGGTGCTGGCCTACATCAATTGTTCCGCCGAGGTGAAAACCATGGCAGACATCATTGTGACTTCCGGAAACGCGCTGCACATCGTGAACGCCCTGCCCAAGGACGAAAAAATCGTGTTTGTGCCGGACCGCAACTTGGGGGATTACATTAACCGGCAGACCGGCAGGCAGATGGTGCTGTGGCACGGGGACTGTTGCGTGCACGCCCGGTGGAACGCGGCCATGGTGCGCCGTTTGAAGGAGGCGCATCCGCAGGCGGCGGTGGTGGCGCATCCGGAATGCCGCCGGGAGGTTTTGGAACTGGCAGACTTCGTGGGATCCACCGCGGCCATGCTGAACCATGTGCAGTCTTCCGAAAAGAACGAATTTGTGGTTATTACCGAAAACGGCATACTGCATGAAATGCGGAAGCGCAATCCCGGCAAGACCTTTTATTCCGCGGATGACGAAAAAGCCTGCATTTGCCGCAGCATGAAGAAAAACAACCTGGAAAACATGTACCGCGTGCTTGCGGACGAACGTCCGGAGCTGCTGCTTGACGAAGAGACCATCGCCAAGGCCCGATTGCCCATACAGCGCATGTTGTCCATGTCGCAGTCGTTGCGCCGGGGATAAAAACAAACCTTATGGAACACCATCATCACCACCATCATCATGACGAAGAGCCTGCCTCCGTTTGTCAGGGGGCTTGCGGCTGCGGGGCGCATGCCGCTTCGGAACACGCGCACACCCATGGGCACGCTTCCCTGAAACGGCAGTGGCTGCGGATTGCGCTTGCCACGGCGCTGCTCGTCGTTGCCGTGTCGGTTTCCCGTTTCGCGGTTTTGTCCAAGGGGCAGGAGCTGCTGCTGTTTTTGCTGCCGTACCTGGCGGCAGGCGCGGCCACCTTGCGGGAGGCCGGAGAGGGCTTGCTCCACGGAAATCCTTTCAACGAGCATTTTCTGATGACGGTCGCCACCTTGGGGGCTTTGGGCATAGGTTTTCTGCCCGGAGCGGAGACCCAGTACCCCGAAGCGGTGTTTGTGATGCTGTTTTTTCAGGTAGGAGAGCTTTTCGAAGGCTATGCCGAGAACCGGAGCCGCAAAAGTATGCTCCATTTGCTGCGCATACGTCCCGATGTGGCGCATGTGGAGCGGAACGGGGAAGTCACGGACGAAGTTCCGGAAAAGGTGGGGGCGGGTGAGCTGCTCTGGATACGTCCGGGGGAGAAGGTGCCGCTTGACGGGGTGATAGTGTCGGGCGCCACTTCCCTCAACACCTTAGCCCTGACGGGGGAAAGCCTCCCAGTGGACGCAGGGGAGGGGGACGCCGTACTTTCCGGATGCGTCAATTTGACGGGCGTGGTGAAGGTGCGCACCACCAAAGCCTATGCCGAAAGCACCTTGTCCAAAGTCATCCGTTTGGTGGAGGAAGCCCGGGAGCGGAAATCCAAAAGCGAGGCCTTTATCACCCGTTTTGCCCGTGTGTACACGCCGGTGGTGGTTTTTTCGGCCCTGCTGGTGGCTTTGCTTCCGCCTGTATTGTCGGGCGATTTTTCCGCGACCTTCCCGGATTGGCTGTACCGGGCCTTGATGTTTTTGGTGGTTTCCTGCCCTTGTGCCTTGGTGCTCAGTGTGCCGCTCACTTTTTTCAGCGGCATGGGCGGCGCTTCGCGCAGCGGCATTTTGGTCAAAGGTGCGAACGCCATGGATGTGCTGGCAGGGGCGGGAACGGTGGTTTTTGACAAAACCGGCACCCTGACCTGCGGGCAGTTTGAAGTGGAAGCCGTGCACCCGGAGCGTTGCGACGCGCAGCGGCTGCTGCATTTGGCGGCGCACGTGGAGCATTTCACCACCCATCCTGTGGGTGCCGCCTTGCGCGACGCCTTTCCGGACGAGGCCTGTGACGGCTGCGTGGTGGAGAATGTGGAAGAGATTGCAGGTCAGGGTATACGCGCTCGAGTGGGCGCGGAAACGGTGTGCGTGGGCAATGTCCGCATGATGGAGGCCTTGGGCGTTTCTTGGCGCGATTGCCATTTGAGCGGAACCGTGGTTCACGTGGCCATTGACGGAGAATATGCCGGGCATGTGGTGATTCGCGACCGCATCAAGGAGGACAGTGCGGAGGCCGTGGCCGGACTGCGTGCCTTGGGCGTGTGCCGCGTGGTGATGCTCACCGGCGACAGGGAGGAGGTGGCGGCGGAAGTCGCCCGTGCAGTGGGGATAGATGAATACCATGCCGGTATGCTGCCTGCGGACAAAGTGGCTTGTGTGGAGCGGTTGCTCCACGAACGTGACGGAAACGCGGGTGTGGTTTTTGTCGGAGACGGCATCAACGACGCGCCGGTGCTGGCCCGTTCCGATTTGGGCATCGCCATGGGCGGCTTGGGCAGCGACGCCGCCATTGAAGCGGCGGATGTGGTGCTGATGGACGACAAGCCTTCCAAAATCGTCACCGCCTTGCGCATTGCCCGCCGGACCCTGCGCATTTCCCGTCAGAATGTGACGCTCGCCATTGGGGTCAAACTGTCGGTGCTGCTTTTGGCCGTAGCTGGTCTGGGCGCGTTGTGGATGGCTGTTTTCGCCGATGTGGGCGTGACGGTCCTCGCCGTGCTGAACGCCATGCGCGCCTTCGGGCAAAAAGAAAACGCCTGAACGGATTCAGGCGTTTGGTGGTGCTGACTGGAATTGAACCAGTGACCTACGGATTTTCAGTCCGGCGCTCTACCTACTGAGCTACAGCACCGCTGTATGAAAACAGATTGCAAAAGTAGCTAAAATCCCAATGCGAAACGCGGATTGCTCCAAAAAAAGTTTTACTGTTTAGAATCAAGCTTTTGAAAGAAAAACAACCGCCTGTAAGCCGGATTCTGTATCCGGATTGCTCCGGTTTCTGTCATTTATCTGGGACATCCGTCACCGGATGCCTCTATCGACCTACCCTCCGGGATTGGACGAGCAGCCCTCAAACCCCGGTTTACATGGTCTTTCAACCCATAAGGTTTACCCCATCGGACAGTCACCTGCCGACGTGTGAGCTCTTACCTCACATTTTCACCCTTACCCTTGCGGGCGGTATCTTTTCTGCGGCACTTTCTGTACTTGTTTCCAAGCCCTTCCCGTTAGGAAGTATGGTGCTCTGTGTTGTCCGGACTTTCCTCTTTGCCCTGAAAGGCAAAGCGACAGA
>JAGAEQ010000049.1 GCA_017613015.1 Bacteroidales bacterium
CATAGCCCAAAGACCGCCAATGGCTTGTAAAGCTTTGAATTCTTCAACATTCACCATATCGTCCATGACATCATACAGCACCATGTATCCGTCATCAAACTGTACAGCCAGCTGATATCCGTCCATCGGTTTCACCGATTGTATGCGAGGCAAGGTGTTCATTCTAAAGGGGGAAGTTTATTCTTTTTTCAACTTATTGTATCCTCGTCTTCTTTATTTTGTGGTGGCTGAACGGCAGAATCAGGATTGTCAATCTCCTCTATTACTTGTCCCACAAAAATTGAAAGATCCATATCCAGAAACGAAACCGCCTCCGTCTTCACCAAACCCGTTTTCATGAAATCTTCTACAGGTACTATTCCCACTTCATCTTCATATTCTAACGGTTCCCCGGGTGTCCGGCCGCTGCAGGCGGACAATGCCAGCACCATCCCCGAAAGCGTGACCGCCTTCCCCAACTGGCGGTAAAGCCATGCTCCACTTTGTTATCTGACCACAACGACTTTCTTTGCAGGCCGATTGCCGACCTTTACAATATAAACACCTGTAGCCAGTGCTTGAACGCTTGAATGCCTGAATGTTTGGGCGAGACGGCCAGCCATGTCGAACACTTGCACAGTCTCACCTTCGGCACCCTCCACAATGATGCGCCCGTCGCGGGATGTGATGCGGACGGGAACCTCCGTGCTTTCAGGCTCGCCAATGCCGGTACAACTTTCGACAATATTGGCAAAACTGCCCCAGACACTGTGCTGGCGGTAGGCCTCGATAGCACCACAGGGGACGACAAGGGTGGCATTGTAGTTGGAGAAGACGCCTGTATCGAGGGTCGGCGGTGTGGCGCAGGCAAGAAAGAGGGTGTCGAGCTGGTTGGCAGCATAAAAAGTATAATAACCTATGGAGGTTAGTGTGGAAGGAAGATGGATTGTGCGTAAGCCACTGTGGTCAAAGGCAGCTTCTTCAATATAGGTCACCCCTTCAGGCACTTCGATATGCTCCAACGAAGAGCATTCCGAAAAAGCTCCTCGCCGGATACTGTTGATATGCTGTGGCATATCGATACTGCGGAGCGAAAAACAGTAGTTGAAAGTCAGAGAGTCAATGTATTCCAACGAAGCAGGGAGGTGGCACCATGTGAGGCTGATGCAGGAATCCATCACGTCGCATGCCAGATGGCGCATCGCGTCAGGAAACACCAGCGAGTCTATAGAGAGACAGAACAGGAAAACGCCATCTCCTATGCTTTCCAATGTGCTTGGCAACGTGACAGAACGAAGAGACCTGCAGTCATAAAACGCATAGCCACCCACATTGGTAAGGCCTTCGGGAAGCGCGAGACTGACTAGTGACTCATTCTGGGAGAAACCATTGTATCCGATGGTTTTCAACGTTGAAGGAAGACTGATGTGGGCAAGTCTGTGACAAGAACTGAATGCAAAATTCTCAATGCATTTCACTCCCTCGGAAAGAATAGCGGACGAAAGGTTCACACAGTAGGCGAAAGCCCCTCCTTCGACAGTGTCAACTCCGGAGGGAACAATAATGGAAATCAGCGATGTGTCATAATAGAAGCTACTCCCTTGTATCTTCGTCACCGTGTTTGGAATACGGATTGATGCAAGGTTATAGCAGGTTTGGAAGGCAGCTGAATCTATCCGCGTGATGCCTTCGTGCAGCGTCATTGAATCTATTGAGGTGTAGGCAAATGCGCCAAAGGGGATGGCTGTGACAGCCTGAGGAATCGTTACCCTTGTCACCTCGGTGCACTTGTAGAAAAGCTTCCTTGCCAGTGCTACCACAGGATAGCGGACACCCTTATGCTCCACGGTGTCGGGAATCACCACAGCCCCACTAGGCTTGGCGTCAGCTGGCCAAAGCTCTGAAGCATAGGCAGTGTCAGGGAGCGGACCCCTGACCGTGGCCTGATTATTCCCGTCAACGGAATAGTACAATGTCGTGCCCTGATGCTTGTAGCTGAACACGGAGTCTTGGGCGTTTGCGTTCTGCCCGGCGAACAATGCCACCGCGAAGATGGCCGGAAGGAATAGTCTTTTCTTCATTTATGCTCTATTTGAAATTTGAATCCACTTTAAAATAGGCCCTATAACGCAGGGGTCGCGGAAAATGACACAACAGCTGCTTTTTCCTTTGCACATGGCTGTGGTGTATCGGGTTACAAACTACAATTTCACGTATTTCAAGCTGCACAAATATCCCAATTTGTAAAGGTTGAACAGCAGCATGCTGGGATGGCGACCGTTCAGATTGCGCAGCAGCAGGCGTTTGCTGATATAGAACAGGCCGAAATACAGGAAGTTTACGTGCATTCGGGTAAAAAACCGGTAATAGCGTAACAGGCGGATGTCCCGCAGCAGCGCCTCCCGATCATCGTATTGTTCCGTCAGCAGTTTCAGGTTCTCCACCCCTTGGCGCGTCTTTTCCAGATAGACTTTGTTGGTGTCTATGCCCACATGGTACAAGGGATTGTCTATGTGGATGACCGTGATGCCTTTTTTGCGCAGCTCAAAACCGAAAAGAGTGTCCTCGTGCCCGTAGTTCCGCAACAGTTCGTTGAAACGTATTTCGGAAAACAAAGCCTTAGGTATCAGAAAATTAAATGCGGAAAAACTGGTATTCGGCTTCTTGTTGCGCTCCGCCGCCGAACGCACTTCGCAACGCTGCCCATAGGTCCAGCGCAGCAGGCATTGTGGGTCGGGAGGGTCCGGACGGTAAGCCGTACCGCCGCACACCACCACATTTTCTCCTTGGCAGTAAGGCAGATAGCGGGAAATGTAGCGGTCGTCCACCATTTCGGAATCGCAATCCAGAAACAGGCAGTAGTCGTAACGCGCCTGGGAAGCCAGAAAATTACGCGCCACCGAACGCCCCACCTTGGAGGGCAGGTTGAACACCTTGACATTGGGAAGGGTCTGCAACACGGCGTTCTCCGCCTTGTACTCCGCATCCGACTGGTCGTCAAGTATCAGAATCTCAAACAGAATGCCTGCCTCTGCGGACTGACGGTACAGTTCCTTGACAAAAGCGACGGCATTGTGGTTATACAGCGGTATCAGTATGGACAGCTGGCTCATATCACTTTACCCTGTTCGATAAACAGCACCCGGGCCGGAATCTTGTCCACAATCAGGTAGTCGTGGGTGGCTATCAGCACCGGAGTCCCCTGATCGCTGATTTCCTTGAACAACTGAAAAATGTCGTAGGAAGTCTCGGGATCCAGGTTGCCGGTCGGCTCGTCGGCCAAAATAATTTCCGGATAATTCACCAAAGCCCTTGCAATACAGACCCTTTGCTGTTCGCCTCCGGAAAGCTGGTGGGGCATTTTGTGGCCTTTGGTCTTCAGTCCCACCCTTTCCAGCACTTCCTGTATGCGCTCGTCCCGCTTGTGCTTGTCCCGCCATCCGGTCACCTTGGTCACGAATTTCAGGTTTTCGTACACACTACGGTCGTACAAGAGTTGAAAATCCTGAAAAACAATACCTAATTTCCTTCGCAGCAACTGGATTTGGGAAGGTTTGACCCGATTCATGTCAAAACCGGCCACCAAGGTCTCCCCGTTATGCGGAGGGGTTTCCCCGTAGAGCAGTTTCAGCAGGCTGCTTTTCCCGCTGCCGGTTTTCCCGACAATATACACCAGCTCCCCTTTGTCCACCGTCAGGTTCACATCCGAAAGAATCAGAATGTCTTTCTGATAGATGTCCACGTGCTTGATGGAGATAATGGGTGCATAGCCCCCCGCAGGCGAAACATGCGTCGGTTCCTGCGGAGTGTCCGGCGTTTCCGCCGGGGTTTCCGGGGCAAAAGAGGAAAGGGAGACCGGGGTCTCTTCCTGGCCTTCGTCCGGATTTTCAATGATGGGTTCGATGTCTATGTTCATATTCCGTATTTTTCCTTTATGTATGTATCTATGGCTGCGGCGGCCTTCTTCCCGGCACCCATGGCCAAAATCACCGTTGCGGAGCCGCTGACGGCATCGCCGCCCGCAAACACCCCCTCCCGCGAGGTCTGCCCCGTTTCGTCCGCTTCAATGCACTGCCAACGATTGACGGAAAGACCGGGTGTGGTCGTATGAATGAGCGGATTGGGGGAATTCCCGATGGCCACGATGACCATGTCGGCCTCCTCCTCGTATTCCGAGCCCGGTATGGGCACCGGACGGCGACGGCCGGAAGCGTCGGGTTCGCCCAACTCCATGCGGATGCAGCGGAGACCGCGCACCCATTCCTTGGCGTCGCCCAGAACCTCCACAGGATTGCAAAGCAGATGGAAGGCCACCCCTTCCTCCTTGGCGTGGTGAATCTCCTCCACACGCGCCGGAAGCTCCGCCTCCGAACGGCGGTACACCACCTTCACGGACGCGCCCAGACGCAGCGCGGTGCGGGCGGCATCCATGGCCACGTTGCCGCCTCCCACCACCACGACCTTCTTGCCGACATAGTTCGGCGTGTCGTAGCCTTCCCGGTAGGCGTAAAGCAAATTGTTGCGGGTCAGGAACTCGTTGGCGGAAACCACGCCGCAGAAGTTCTCCCCGGGAATGCCCATGAAATTCGGAAGACCGGCCCCGGAGCCGATGAACACGGCGTGGAAGCCTTCCTTCTGAAACAAATCGTCAATGGAAACGGTGCGTCCGACAACGACATTGCGCTCGAACACCGCGCCCATGCGGCGCACATTCTCCACCTCGTCCCGCACCACCGTATCCTTCGGCAAACGGAAAGAGGGAATGCCATAAGCCAACACGCCGCCCAAGGCGTGCAGGGCCTCAAACACCGTCACCTGATAGCCTTTCGCCAGCAGTTCCTTGGCGCAGGTCAGACCGGCGGGACCACTCCCGATGACGGCGACCTTGCCTGATTTGCGCTCCGGCGGCATTTCGAGAGCGACGGCGTTCTCTCGCGCCCAGTCGCCCACAAAGCGTTCCAGTTTGCCGATGGCGATGGGCTGCTGTTTTTTCAACAGCACGCAACTGCCCTCGCACTGGGTCTCCTGCGGGCAAACCCTTCCGCACACGGCAGGAAGCGCCGAATCGCGGTGAATCACATGAATGGCGTCCTCAAACCGGCCTTCGGCCACGCAATGGACAAATTCCGGTATGGCGATGGAAACCGGGCAGGCGGTAACGCACTGCGGTTTCTTGCATTGCAGGCAGCGTCTGGCCTCCAGCACCGCCTCCTCCGCATTGTAGCCCAGGCAGACCTCGTCAAAGCAACGGCTGCGCACATCGGGGGGAAGCTCACGCACCGGCACCCGGACCTTGGGCGTGGCGGTCTCCTCCGTCACACCGCCCACGCCGCAGCGATGTCCTTCCGCCGCCTCGGCGCGTTCCGCCTGCTTGCGCCCCTCCACCGTGTCGTACATGGACTGGCGCTTCATCGCCAGGTCAAAATCCACTTCGTATCCGTCAAATTCGGGACCGTCCACACAGGTAAAACGGGTCTCCCCGCCCACTTTGACGCGACAAGCGCCGCACATGCCGGTGCCGTCCACCATCAGGGAGTTCAGGCTGACCGTGCAGGGAATACCGTATTCTTTTGCCAGCAGGGTGACATATTTCATCATCACCATAGGGCCGATGGCAATCACTTCATCGTAGCGTCTGCCGCTTTCCAGCTCCTGGCGCAGCACATCCGTCACCGTGCCTTTCAAGGCGGTGGAATGGTCGTCGGTGCAGACCATCAGGCGGCAGATGCCAGCCAGCTCCTTTTCCAGAATCAGCAGGGATTTCGTGCGCGCGCCAATGATCACGTCCGCACACACCCCATGTTGGTGCAGGTATTTCACCTGAGGAAACACCGGGGCTATGCCCACGCCGCCGCCGACAAACACGAAGCGGCGGGCGCGCAGCTCCTCGTCCGTCAGGCCAGTCCATTCGGAAGGACGCCCCAAAGGCCCGACCACATCGGCGAAAGCGTCACCGCATTGCAGCCGCTCCATTTCACGGGTGGATTCCCCCACCACTTTGAACACTATGGTCACGAGGCCCTCTTCCGGCTGATAGTCGCAAATGGTCAGCGGAATACGCTCCGATTTTTCGTAGGTTTTCACAATCAGAAACTGCCCCGGAAGGGCGGCGCGTGCGATGCGCGGAGCCGACACCTCCATGAGCACCGTGTCGTCCGCCAATCGCACCTTCTTCACTATCGTATACATAGAACCCTGGTATTGAATATTTTCCAATAGCTGGAAAACAAATGTCAAATTTGCAAAAATACACATTTTCAAAACATCTTTTTGATTACTTTTGCAAAATTTTACGGATTCTTTAACCAAAGACACACTCGTCTGATTTTATAGTTTTTAGAGAATGGACACCTTGAAAAAAGAGCGCGTGAGGCACCAAATCGTATCCTACCTTTACATACTGCTGGGCTGCCTGCTGTTCGCCGCAGGCGATGTCATGTTTGTGAACCCCTACCTGCTGGCCCCGGGAGGCACTTACGGTTTGGCCAACGTGCTGAACACCCTGTGGCCCTGGCGTATCGGTTTCTACGCCATCTGCATGGACATTCCGCTGCTGCTGATAGGCACCTGGATACTGGGCCCCCGCTTCGGGGTAAAGACCGTCATCAGCACCATACTGATTTTCGGAGCCACCCTGCTGTTTGAATCCGTTTGGGGATACCAACCGCTGATACACAGCGGTATACTGACCGACATTTCCGACTGCGACCCTTATTTCAAGCAAACGCTGGTGCAGATTCTGGACAGCGAGCGCTACTTTGTGCCGGACTACTTTCTGAACACCCTGATTGCGGGTGCCATCTACGGCATTGCCATCGGATTGATCTTCAAATCCGGATCCACTTCCGGCGGCAGCGACATCATCAGCATGATCGCCCACAAATACACCAAAATATCCTTAGGTACCCTGACCCTGATTGTGGACTCCTGCATCACCCTGACCACCTTTATCGCCTTCAAGCAAATCCGCCTGCCCATCTACTCCATTCTGCTGATTGTGGTGGAGAGCAAGGTGATAGACCTCGTCATCGAAGGGGTGAAGAGCTACAAGACGGCCTTTATCGTCACCGACAAGTACAAAGAGGTCGGGGATTTCATTCTCCATGACCTGCAGCGCGGCGGCACCTGCTTCAACGGCATCGGAATGTATCAGGGGCAGGAACGTAAAATGATTTACGTGGTGCTGAACCGCTCGGAACTGGTCAAACTGAAGGGAAACCTCCACTACCTGGACCCCAACGCCTTGGTCAATGTGGTGGAAAGCAGCGAAATCATGGGGTACGGATTCAAGGCATTGCCCAAGGAGGACTAATAACCACAAAAACAACGAAAAAGGGGGCTCAAGCCCCCTTTTTCGTTTGGAAACGTTTGCCGGAAACGATTTTACTTGTATTCCTTCGCTTCCGCTCCGGAAAGGATTTCGTTGGCGCACATAGCCAAGGCCAGCATTTCGTTTTCTCCCTTGTACACTTTGACCGGCGCAATCCAGTCCACCTGCTCGGTAATCTGCTTCATCCAAGGCTTGCTGTAGGAAATGCCGCCCGTCAGCAGGATGGCATCCACCTTGCCTTTGACAACCGCAGCCAAACGGCTGATTTCCAAGGATACCTGATAGCAAAAAGCGTCCACTAACAGTTTGCACTTCGGGTCGCCCTCCAAGGCCTTGGTTTCCACGTACAGGGAGTCGTTGGTGCCCAGATAGGCGACAAAACCACCCTCGGCGGTAATCATCTTCTTGATTTTATCTTTCGTGTATTCGCCGCTGAAACAGACGTCAATCAGCTTGCTGGCGTTGATGGATCCGGCACGGGTCGGGGAATAGGCGCCAAGACCGCAGAGGGCACGGTTCACCTCCACCACCCTTCCGTGGTTGTGGATACCCACCGACACGCCGCCGCCGAGATGGGCGATGATCAGGTTCAGATCCTCGTAACGCTTGCCTATTTCACGGGCGTAGAGCTTGGCGGTCATTTTCTGGTTAAGGCAGTGCCAAATCACCCCTTCGCGCTTGGGATCCAAGTCAAATACGGGATGACCGGTGACCTTGGCATAGTCCGGACGTTCGTCCACGATACCGGGGTCGGCGATATAGGCCTCTTTCAAGCCGAAATCCTTGGCGATGCTGTCGGCAATCAAAGCGCCCAAGTTGCAGGCATGTTTTCCCTGCACGCCTTCACGGCACTCCTGCTTCATCAGTTCATTGACCCTGTAGGTTCCGGACTCGCACGGACGGGTCAGACCGCCACGGCCGATGACAATGGCGATTTCGTCCCGACCGACGCCATGCTGGTCGAGCATTTTCAGGATAGTCTCCTTGCGGTAGTCAAACTGATCCGCCACTTCAGCGAATTTCTGGACTTCCTCCAGGGGGTGCTTGATGTTTTCGGTGAACACCTCGTTCTCCCCTTCGTAAACAGACATTTTGGTGGAAGTCGCACCGGGGTTGATGGCTAAAATTTTGCGTTTTTCTTGCATGATTTCGTTTTTCTTGTTCAATGGCACAAAGGTATGCAAAAAACACACACCGCGAACCGGACGCACGGCATATTTTTTCAACAAAACGGGTGTTTAACGGTGAGTTTCTCGCAACAAATTCTTTCCCAAAGGAATGCAGAGCATGCCCTCGCGGCCCGCATCCCAAACTGGAATGTCCCGTTCAGCGCAGGCTTGCAGATAGCGTCGGCGCACCGGCGCGGAAAGCCCCGGCAGCAGCCAGACGCAGGAGGCCCGCACCCCATCCAGCAACTTTTCGGGCTTGCCCGGAGACTGTTTTCCTATCAACAGATAATCAATCATAAAGGGTGGAGACAAGCCCGAATCCGGCCACAGCCTGCCTTCCGCGCACCAGAACGACAGCCCCCCGATTTGCAGGAAACCGCCCCGCTTCACGAAAGCGGAAGACGCCGTGTCGCCCTCCACCAGCACGGGATGCCTGCGGGCGCGGCGCAAGCGGTATCCCTGTGTGGAAAAGTCCATCCTCCCCTCCTGAAAATCCGCCGGAGCGTCCGTAAACACAAAAGACTGGAAACCATTGCCCAACTCTATCACATAATGCTTGTGCACGGCATACAGCGTCACCTCCTGGCTACGGCGGTTGGACAGGCAGCGGAGCAGGCCGTCTCCGAAAAAAGCGAGCAGAAGCCCCAGGCAAAGCGCCCCTGTCCGCGCCCGGGGACGCTCCCAAAAGCACAAGGCGGCGAAGAGCAGCGCATACAGCAGCGACACCTGCGCCTTGTCCAGAAACAACCCGGAAAGCACGGAGCCCGGCAAAGCCTCCACCCAGCTTACGGAAGCATTCATCAGCCACACCAACTTATTGAGCACAAAGCCTGTTCCCAAGGAAAGCAAGGGAAAGGCCGACACGGACAGATGCAGCAAGGCGCCGCCTATCACGAAAGGCGCCAGCACGACCACCACGACATTAGACAAAAGAAAATACAGCGGAAACTGGTGGAAACAGCACACGGTAAGCGGAAAAGTGAACAGCTGGGCCGCGATGGAGACCGACCAGAGCCGCCACACATAGGCGGGAAGCCGCCGACGCAAGGGAAGCAGATTCGCCAGCATGGGCGACACCCACACAATGCCCCACACCGCCAGGTAGGACAGCTGAAAACCCACCTCAAACAAGAGCAAGGGATTGATCAGCAGCATGAGCAAGGCGGAAGTCAGCAGACTGTTGTAAACCGGGGTCTGCCGCCGGAACACCCGTCCGAAAGCCACAAAGGTGAACATCACGGCGGAGCGCACCACCGAAGGGGTCAGGGCGGCCATGCAGGCGTACAGCCAGATGACTGCCGCCACGAGCAGCATTTTGAGCAGGCGCAAGCGGCGGCGGCGCAGGAAAAACAAAAGAGAGTCCGCCAGCCAATAGATAATCCCCACATGCATGCCCGATACACAAAGCACGTGACTGACCCCGGCCGAGGCGTAGGAAGCGGACAGCTGCGGGTCCAACAGGCTGTCGTCGCCAAGCAGCATGGTGGAAACCAACCCCTTGGAAGCCGCATCCAGACCGCCCTCCCGCAGGCACTGCACAATGCGGGCACGCCAACAGGCGGTGCGCCGCAGCAAGAGGCGCCCCCGGTTTTCGGAAGTTTTCTCCCACTGGGAGGCGGAAAGGTAGGCCTGCCTCGCCATGCCACGCCGCAAGCAATACAAGCGGTAGGGAAACTCGTTGGCATTCAGCGGCGGAGCCACCTCCTTCAAGCGGGCGGAGAAATGCAGCACGTCCCCGTAGGCCAAGGTTTCCGAAGCGGTGTCACGCTCCAAGGTGAGCAGGCATTTTTCGCGAAGGGGAAAGGTTAGGGAGCCTTCAGCTCCCCAAAGCAGGCGGACCGGGACTTTCACCGTGTGCGGACGCAGGGAGGGCGCAGCCGCCACCTCCGCCCGGTAAACGGCAGGACGGTCTTCCATAGCAAACTGACACTCATCGGCATCCGGAGGAAGGCACAGCAAGGTGTGCACGCCGCCGAGCAGAAACAAGAGCGGCAGCAGGCAGCATCCGAAGCGGTAACGCCTGCGGTAGGAGAAACGGAAGTGGAGGACAAACAGTGCGACAAGCGGCAAAGGCAGCAGCCAAAAAACCAAAGGAAGTACCCTATGCACAGGCACTTGTGCGGCATATAGCCCATAGGCGAGGGCGATACCGGCGGCATAGGCGGCAAAGGGACGGAACAAGGGGTAGCGGTCCAGCATGGCGGGGTCAGTGGTTTCAGGCTGCAAAGATACCCATTTCCAAGACATCCTTTCCGGAGGAGAATTGTTTTTTTCGAAAAAATACTTTCGGAAAAGCAGGGAAGCAAGCCCATTCTATGCTATCTTTGCAAGATTGGCCCTTTAGCATAACATATAATACAAGGTAAATGAAAACCAATATTTTATTAATTACTTGCAGTCTGATTCTTATGGTTTGCGCATGTAAAAAGCAGGAAAAAGCCACCCTGCATTCGGGGATACACCCGGAAAATTTTGACACGACGGCCCGTCCCGAGGACGATTTTTACCAATATGCCTGCGGAGGCTGGATGAAAAACCACCCTTTGAGCGAGGAATATTCCCGTTTCGGCAGTTTCGACCAGCTGGCCGAGGACAACCTGCAACAGCTGCACACGCTGATTGAATCCCTTGCCCAACAAAAGGGCGAGCGGGGAAGCGTCACGCAGAAAATCGGAGATTTGTACACTTTGGGGATGGACAGCGCCCGCTTGGAGCGCGAAGGGGCCAAGCCGCTGCAAAGCCCGCTGCAACGCATCGCGGACATCCGCAATCTGCCTGAAATAGGCCCGGAGGCGGCCCGGATTTCGCTTTCGGCCTCCAGTCCCTTCCTGAGCATTTTCGGCGAAGCCGACCCCCGGAACAGCGACCTGCGCATCGCCTGGGTGTGGCAGTCCGGATTAGGCATAGGGGACAGGGATTATTATTTGGAAAATGAGTTTGCGTCCCTCCGCCAAAGCTACGCGGACATGGTGGCGCAACTGCTGGCGCTTTCCGGCTACAGCCGCATGGGACGTTTCACCGGAAAGGAAAAAGCCATGGCCGGGAACATCCTCAAATTAGAGACCCGCATGGCCGAAGCCTTCATGAACAAGGAGGACTGCCGCCAGCCGGAAAAGACCGTCAACCTGATGTCTGTCAAGGATTTGGAACAGATGCTTCCCAAGCTGGACATTCCGGGATACCTTAATGTATTGCAACTCAAAATCGCCGACTCCATCAACGTCGGCATGCCAGAATATTTCAAAGCATTGGACAACATCCTCGCCACCACCGACATAGAGGTGCTGAAAGCCTATCTTGCCTGGAATCTTATCCGCAGCGCGTCCCCCTACCTGAGCACGGATTTCCACACGGCGCACTTCGATTTCTACGGCAAGCTGCTCAGCGGCAAGGAAGAGCCGTCCGCCCGGTGGAAACGGGTGGTGCGTGCCATCAACGGAAGTTTGGGCGAAGCCGTCGGACAAATGTATGTGAAACAGTATTTCCCGGAATCCGCCAAAGAGCGCATGAGCCACATGGTCGCGCTTTTGCAGGAAGCGCTCGGGGAACGCATACGCCAGACCGCGTGGATGAGCGAAAGCACCAAAGAGGCCGCCCTGTCCAAGCTGGCCGCCTTCCATGTCAAAATCGGATATCCGGATAAGTGGCGCGACTATTCCGCCCTGCAAATCAAGGCAAAAAACAGCTATTGGGAGAACCTTGCGGCCACCAGCGAGTTTGAGACCCGCTACGAACTGGCCAAAATCGGCAAGCCCATCGACAAGGACGAGTGGCTGATGAGCCCGCAGACCGTGAACGCCTACTACAATCCGACCACCAACGAAATCTGCTTCCCCGCAGGCATTCTGCAACCGCCCTTCTTTGACAGGTATGCGGACGATGCCGTGAACTACGGGGCCATAGGCGTGGTCATCGGACACGAAATGACCCACGGCTTTGACGACCAGGGCTGCAAATACGACGAAAAAGGCAACCTGCACAACTGGTGGACAGCGGAGGACGCGGCCAATTTCGGCAAAAAGACACAGGTGCTTGTGGACTGGTTCAACCAGATTGAAGTGCAGCCGGGCCTGCATGCCAACGGAACCTTCACGCTGGGTGAGAACATCGCCGACAACGGAGGCCTGAACATTGCCTACACCGCCCTGCAAAAAGCCAAGGCCAAAGGCGAAATACAGGAGAGCATGGACGGATTCACCGCCGACCAGCGCTTCTTCATCGCCTACGCCATGGTGTGGGCCGGCAACATCCGCGACAAGGAAATCGTCCGCCGCACCAAGGAGGACCCGCATTCCCTCGGTCGCTGGCGCGTGAACGGCACCCTGCCGCACATCACCCCCTTTGCGGAAGCCTTCCGACTGAAACCCGGCGACGGAATGTATCTGGCACCGGAAAAACGTGCCCTGATTTGGTAATATTTTAGCTTGAAAAGCATGGAATACAACACTCAACGAAAAAAAATCATCACCAAGGAATACGGACGCAACGTGCAGCAGATGCTGGACTACGTCATGAGCATTCAGGACAGGGACTTGCGCAACCAGCAGGCACGCGCCGTGGTGCGTGCCATGGCCAGCCTGTCGAACGGAAGCCGCAAAACCGCCGATTTCTGGCAGAAAATATGGGACGAGCTTTTTGTCATCTCCGATTTCCAATTGGACATTGACAGCCCCTTCCCCATTCCGGAGAAAAAGGAGATAGAGGCCAAACCCAACCCCATTCCCTATCCGAAAAACCAAATCACCTTCCCGCCCTACGGGAAAAACATTGAAATCATCATCCGGAAACTGGCCGAGGAGCCGGAATCCGAGGAGCGCACCGCTTGCACCGAGCAATTGGCTGTCCAACTGAAAGCCTTGTACCTCAAGTATAACCGGGACTCCGTGAACGACGACCTGATACGGGAACACCTGCATGTGCTGTCCGACGGCAGGCTGACGCTACGGGAGGACTTTGTGTTTCCGAGCACCAAAACCCTGCTCACCAAAGACGGTATCGACAACGCCATGCCCTATGTCGGAAAGAAAAAGGGCAACAAAATCACCGTTGCGCAAGGCAACAACCAACCCAAGAAAAAAAAGAAGAAAAAACACCCTAAAACCCAAAATCCTTTGTCATGAACGAAGTGCACACCCCCTGCCTTATCATAGGCTCCGGCCCGGCCGGCTACACAGCGGCCATCTATGCCTCCCGCGCCAACCTGCATCCTGTGGTTTTTGAAGGAATGCAGTCCGGAGGCCAATTGACCATCACGTCCATGGTGGAGAATTTTCCTGGCTACCCGGAAGGCAAAATGGGCGGGGAAATCATGGAGGACATCCGTCGGCAAGCCCTCCGTTTCGGAGCGGACATACGCACGGGGGAAATCCTCAGCGTCGATTTTTCCAAACGCCCCTTCCATTGCGTAAGCGATGACGACACCCACGTCTGGGCGGAAACGGTCATCATTGCGACCGGCGCATCCGCCCGCTGGCTCGGACTGCCCTCGGAAAAGGCCTACCACGGCTCCGGCGTGTCCACCTGCGCCACCTGCGACGGCTTTTTCTATAAAGGAAAGGACGTGGCCGTTATCGGCGGCGGGGACACGGCGGCGGAAGACGCGACCTACCTGGCCGGCCTCTGCCGCAAGGTGTACCTCATCCACCGGCGCGACCAGCTCAGGGCCAGCCAAATCATGCAGAAAAAGGTGTTCTCCACCCCGAACATTGAAATGGTCTGGAGCCATGTTCCCGTGGAAATCCTCGGCGAAGGCGACAAGTTCTCCAAAAACGTCACCGGCATCCGCTTGCTGCAAGTGGAAAGCAAAGCCGAAAAAACCTTGAAGGTGGACGGCGTGTTCGTCGCCATCGGGCACCATCCCAATACCGAGATTTTTGAAGGCCAGGTGGCTTTGGACGCCGACCACTACATCATTACCGAAGCGGGCACCTCCAAGACCAACGTGCCGGGTGTGTTCGCCGCCGGAGACGTGCAGGACCGCCGCTACAAACAAGCCATCACCGCCGCCGCCGGAGGCTGCCGCGCCGCCTTGGACGCCGAACACTTTTTGCTCGAATGCTGAACCGCCTCGTTTTTTTCGGAATGACGCTGTGGGCGGCCTGCATGCTGACCTCCTGCGAGGAGCCCGTGACCATTGATCTGCCCCAACACACCAATTCTGCGGTGATTGAAGGGTGGATAGAGAACGGACGCACCGCCACAGTGGCGATGTCCATTTCCCGCCCATACTACAGCTACACCTCCCACGACTCCCTGATGGCGAGCATCCAAACCCAGGCCAAGATTGTAGTGACAGACTCCAACACCGGAGAATCCGAACAACTTTCCCTAGACTACACCGAAGACCACATTTTCGGGCTGGCACGCATGGCCTATGTCGGAAAAAAACTGAAAGGCGTTCCCGGACACACCTACCTGCTGCACATTGAGAACAAAGGAAAAGTCTACGACGCCTCCACCCGCATCCCCTCCCACGGTCCCCAGGTGGATTCAGTGTATTTCAGCCGCTCGGGACGCTCCTTCCTGCGGATACGCTTCACCGACCCCAAAGGGGAGTTCAACTGCTACCGCTTTCTCACCAAAGTGATGGATGAGGACATGTCCTACGGACAGGTGTACCTCGGCACTTTCGACGATTTGACCTTTGACGGGCAGCAACTGAACTTTGAACTGGTGCGTATGCCGCTCAGCAATCTGTTCAGCTTAGAATACAAAACCTTGGAAGACATCAAAAACGCCACCATGTTCAAAAAAGGCAATGTGGTTTGCGTGAAATCCACCCTCACCGACCCTATGACCAAATCGTTCTGGTTCGCCCTGCAAGTGGATTTGAGCATGGCCAACAATCTGTTGGTGACCCCGGGCGTCTACCCCACCAACATCCGTGAGTCCGAAGGGGCGCACGTCTCCGGCATCTGGTCCGGCTATTATGCGCGCTACGACACCATAGTGTGTCGGTAAACCCGACGGAAAAATTCAGGAGACAAGGCAAAAAACAGGGAAACAACTTCTTTTATTATTTTATAAAAAAAGCATGTGGCATTGCTGTCACATGCTTTGCATTACACGGATTGGGTTCGCTTCGCAAAAACGCGGGCCTACCGGACTTCCTCGTAGTCCACGTCCGTGGCCTCCGCGTCCTTGGCATTGCCGGTGGAGCCGCCGGTGGGACCTTGCTGTCCGGCGAAGGGACCGTTAGGACCGGTGAAGGGGTTGCCTCCGGGCTGACCCTGCTGCGGACCGGCCTGCTGCTGGGCATTGTACATCTCCTGGGAGACGCTCTGCCACACCTGGTTCATTTCGTTCATGCAGGTGTCGATACCGGCCAAATCCTTGTTCTTGTGCGCCTCTTTCAGGCGGTTCAGCACATTTTCAATCTGAGACTTCTTGTCGGCAGGCAGCTTGTCGCCATATTCCTTCAAATTCTTTTCCGTGCTGAAAATCATGGCATCCGCACCGTTCAGCTTATCAATTTCCTCCTTGGCCTTTTTGTCCTTGTCGGCATTGGCCGCCGCCTCGGAACGCATGCGCTCGATTTCGGCGTCCGTCAGGCCGGAAGAGGCCTCGATACGGATTTTCTGCTCCTTGCCGGTCGCCTTGTCCTTGAATCTCTTTTAACAATGAAAAAAATTTTGACTCTTTTATTTGTGCTGGTTGCCGCCACAGGCACGAACAACGCCAGCAACTACTTCACCCTGCGTACGGACGATGCCACTCC
>JAGAEQ010000050.1 GCA_017613015.1 Bacteroidales bacterium
AGCAGCTGTCCGTTCATGTTCATCACGCTGAAGGTGACACGGCCATCCTGCGGCAGGGTGTACGGGATGCGGGTGACGCTGCTTGCCGGGTTGGGGATGTTCTGTCCCATAGTCCAGTCAATGGCGGTGGCGTTACCGATACCCGTGCTGTCCTTGGTGCAGGCGAAGGAGGCGCTGAGGGTGTCGTTGCTGTTGTCGGCATCGTTGGCGTAGGCCTCGATACAGGCGACCAGCGTGTAGGCGCCGGTGTAGTTCGGCACGGTGTAGGCCTTCGTGAAGGCGTACGCCAGCGTGTCGTTCATCGGGACGTTGGCGATGGTGTCGTCCAGGGTGGCGAGGACAGCCATGCTGTTGTCGTAGACCGTCACATGCACTTTCACGTCGGTGGCGTCCGTGTTGCCGGTGTTGCCGATGCTCAGGGTCGGGTTGATTTCGGTCTTGCCCTGTGCGGGATCGGTGACGCTGACGGCGACCATGTGGAGGTCGATGGTGTCAGGAACGTTCACTTTTCCTTTCAGTGTCAGCGCGTTGTTGGCGTTGTCCCCGTCGCAGTCGAAGGAGGCCGAGACCTCCAGGGTGTAGGTCGGGTCGGCTTTGGTGGCGAAAGGAACAATGTAAGGAACGCGGAAGGTGTGGACGATGGTGTCGTTGGCGCCCATGGCGGCCTTGACAGTGTCGGTGGCCACTTCCGTTCCGTTCAGTTTCATCTGCAGATAGACTTTCTCCACGACCGTGTTGCCGTTGTTGGCCACGTGGGCGGTGACCCAGACGCTGTCTCCGGCGTTCTTCACCATCTGCTCGTCAATGCCGGTGACGGAATCCAGGCGCACATCCTGAAGCAGGAAGAGGCTGGAGTCGCGGGCGATGTCGTTGGAGGCGTCATCGTCCATGGGCTGCATGGCGACTTCAAGGTAGTAGGAGCCACTGGCGTTCGGGACGAACTTGCCGACGGTGACGGTGTCGCTCTCAAAGCCTTTGAGTGTCTTGTTGTAGACAAGGATCTCTTGGGTCTGGACGGCTCCGCTCACGTTCAGGGTGATGGTGTCGTTGGCCAGGGGCAGGTCAAGCACAGTCAGGTTGGTCACCACGGCCTTCACTTCGACAGGGTCGCTGCTGCAAGCCGTGCGTGTGCCGACCTGCAACGGGAGGATGGCGATGGAGGCGTCCTGTCTGGCGGAGACGCGGATGCGGTCGATGTACTGGTTGGCGCCGCCGCTGACGGCCTGGAAGACGACGGACAGGCAGCTCTCCTTGGCGAAGCCGCTCAGGTCATAGTCGTACTGTTTCCAATAGTTGGCGGTGTCCAGAGTGGCGATGCGTCCGAGGACGGTGTAGGAGCGGCCTCCGTCGGTGGTGGCCTTGACAATCAGGGAGTCTCCCTTCGAGATGGCGGCATGGGCGTACCAGAAGCTCAGCTTGGGGGCGGTGAAGCCTTGGATGTCAATGCCGTTCATGGTGGCGTTGGCGACGCTGGAGGCGTCCTTCTCACCCGCGAACTGGAGGCATCCGGTTCCGAATGCGGGGACGGGGGAGGCGCTGTTTCCAAGAATCCAGGCGGCCCTGCCGGTTTCCGTATAGGTCACAATCTCCTTCGGCATGGAGCTGAAGTCCACATCGTAAGGGATGCCGATGCGGGAGACGCGGTAGACGGTCTTCATGGCGTTGTTGGAGGCGTCGCTGTCATAGGCGAAACCGAACTCGACGGCGATGCTGTAGTCGCCTTCGGCCACGGTCGGGAGGTTCTTCAGCTGCACGTTCATGGATTTGCCGGCGGCCAGGGTGCCTTTGTTGATGGCGGTGTCAGCGTTCATGCTGGCCGCGCCGGACACGCTCAAGGCAATCTTCAGGGCAGCCGCGCTGAAATCAGCGTCGCGTTTGCTGTTGTTGGTAATGGTAATGATGACGGGCTGCGAGCTGCCGTAGCACACGGGTCCTGTCACTTCCTGCGGGGACACGATGGCGTCCAGTTTCAGGTCCAGGGCTTCCACCGAGACCTTCTTCACTAAGGTGTCGTTCTTCGCGTCGATGTCGCCCTTCGCGTCAATGACGGCCATGAAGGTGGCGGCGCCGGCCTGGCAGACGAACTTGCCCAGCTCAAGCGTGTCGGAGGCTTTGGGGGCCAGCGGGGTCTTGGGCTGGTAGGTGAAGGCGGGTTTCTGCGCGATGCCGTTGATGTAGAGGGTGACGGTCGCGGTCTCAATGGGTTTGACATTGTTGTTGGAGACCACCACTTTCAGCGGCTCGGGCATGACCGGGTTGATGTTCTCCAATCCGATGAACTCCGTCAGCGCGGCGTCAAGCGGCACGTTGTTGGCGTTGATGACCACATCCAAGGTGTCGTTGTGCAGGTCCTCATCCTTTTCGGCGATGTAGACGGTCAGGGTGTTCTTGCCCTGGTTCAGCGCAACCGTCTGGGAGCTGTAGGCCACCACGCTCTGTCCCGGGGCCAGGGTTCCGCTCCAGGAGAAGGACGGGACCTTGATGGAGGTGGCGGTGGCGTTGAAGAGGTAGTACACGGTCGCGGAGCTGACGGTCTTGGTTCCCTTGTTGGTGAGTCTCACCGCAATCCGCACGGGCTGTCCGACCACGTCCATGCTGTCCGGATGCTCGATGGCGGTGACGGCCAGGTCGAACTCCTTGGGCTCGTTGTGGTAGGCGCCCATCGTGGTGGTCTTGCCGCGGGCGATGTTCAGGATGTCACCGGCCAGGCCGTTGGCGTTCGGCATGTAGAAGGCGGTGTAGTCGCTCAGCTGCAGGCCTTTGGTGATGTCCGCGAATTGAGGATCCGTGGAGACGCTGTACTTGTCGCCTCCGGAGACCTTCTGCATGTCGGTCAGCGTCTGGACTCGGCTGCCGTTGTAGTAGGCGAGGCCTCCGCCGTTGTTCCAGTAGTTGTTGTAGTCCAGCTGCACCTTTCCGGCGCCGGCGGCCTCAACGCACAGCGGGAACTGGTTGCTGGAGTCGATGGCGGCGATGATGTTTCCGATGACGGAGATGTTGGAGTCGGCAAGGTGGAGCACCTTGACACCGGCGGTGTGCGCCGAGGTCGGGTAGGAGGACTTGTTGTTGTTCAGGATGCTGTTGTTGCAGAACATGATGTGGCTTCCGGCGGTGTTGCCGAGGAGGCGCACCACGCGTCCCTCACCCGTTCCGACTCTCCAACCCGCACCCACGTGTCCGAGGATGACGTTGTTGGCGACCAGGAGCTTGCAGGCCTTGCCGTTGGTGTCCTGACCGGAGATGTACAGCACGCAACCCGTGGAGGGGTTGGTCTTGGCCGACACGTTCGAGTTGATGACGTTGCCGTAGATGCTGTCGCCTAAGAGGCAGCTGAGGGAGACGCCGGAACCGTTCTGGTTGTGTCCCGAGCGGGGTGCGCATTCGTTGCGGATGAATTTGAAGTCGTCGGCCCAGCTCACCACCATGATGCCGTCGTAGGTGTTGGTGATGGTGTTGCCTTCGATGCGCAGTCCTTCAATGCGGTTGGTGGCGGTGCCTTTCAGGGTGTTGCGGCATCCTCCGTCAATCAGGTTCCCGATGAGGGCCAGTTTCTGGATTTTGTAGGTGAGGTTGGCGTTGTCACCCGCCGTGGTGGTGCCCGCGCCGATGACACAGGAGTTGCCTCCGATGACGGTCTGCGGTTTTGTCAGTGCGCAGCGGTAGAAGGTGACGTTGCTGGCGTTGCCGTTGAAGCAGACGGTGTGCGCGCTGGAAGTGGCGGTGCTGTTCACCGTCAGGTGGCTGAAGGTGACATTGTTAGTGTTGTTGAACTGTATGGCTCCGACGGAACCGGCGTAGTTGATGACCACGCTGTCGCGGTCGTTGTCCAGCGAAGTGACCGTCAGGTGGTGGCCGTTGAAGTCGGAGGTGTTGAACTTCCAGGCGCTCTTCAGGGTGTAGGTTCCGGACTCGATGGCCAGGGTGATGTCCCCGTCCACGCCGCACTTCTGGATGTCATTCCACAAGTCGGTGATGTTGTCGAAGGCGTAGTCGGCCTTCTTGGAGTTGCCCACCACGAAGGTGCCGTGCAGTTTGGCGCAGTAGTCGCGCTTGTCGGTGATGGTGTCGTTCTTGTGGTCGGCGTCGTTCTTCATTTCAATGAAGGCGGTGAAGACCGTCGTGCCGGCGGCAAGAGTGACGTTGCTGATCGCCACGGTGTCCAGACCGCCTTTGGCCAGCGGGGTTCTGGGCTGGTAGGTGTAGGCGGGTTTCTGGACCACTCCGTTGAGGGAGAGGTAGATGATGGCCTGGTCGATGGCGACGTCGCCTTCGTTGCTGATGACCACGGAGATCGGACTGGCCGTTCCGACGGTCACTTTGTCCAAACCGACGAACTGTTTCAGCGCGGCGTCGGCAACGGCCGAACCACCGGCGACCTTGAAGACCTCCTTGGCGGTGTCGTTCTTGGTGTTGGCGTCACCCTTCATGGTGATGACGGCCCAGATGTTGTGCTCACCGGCCTTGACGGTGATGTCGTCCACCTTCACCGTCTCGGTTTGTCCTTTGGCTAACGGGGTCTTGGGCTGGTAGGTGATGGGCTTCATCGCGGAACCGTCAAGGTAGACGTCGATGGTGGCCTGGTCGATGGCGACATCGCCCTCGTTGGTGATGACCACGTAGACGGGGCTGGCGGTTTCGGCAACCACTTTGTCCAGACCGGAGAATCCTTTCAGACCGGCATCGGTGACGGCAGGGGCTGCAGTCTGGAGATGGTAGGCTCCCATAGCCGTTGCGGTGTCCCTCTTTACGTTGTTAATGTCTGTCAGAATAAGGTTGTCTGTCGGGCAGCGGAAGCTTGTGTCGTTGGACATACGCAAATCTTTGGTGATGTCAACAAAGACCGGAAGCACGTTGGTGGTGTTGGAGTCGTTGTTGGTGGAAGCGGTCATCAGATCAGCCACCGTAGTTTTGGCAGCGCCGATGTAAGCCACGTTGGTGGGCGCATAGAGGTTGTTATACTCGCGCTTTCCTCTGGCGTTCACTGCGTTTGCAGCTGTCATATAGAGAGGATAGGCACTGCTGTAGGAGCAGTACACCATATTGCGGGTGAAATTGACCTTGTAGCTGTTATTGGCATTGGAGTGTTGGAATCCGTAAGTGGTGGAGGAGTTTCCTTGAATGTAGATGGTATTGTGGTGCACTTCCCAGTTTCCGTACGGAGTCAATACTTCAAGACCATATCTGGTACCAGTTCCCGTCATGCGAATTTCGTTGTTGCAAGCGTATGCCGGCTGTTTGGCATAGGTTGCCGGCTGCTGGTAGCTGGTGAAATAGATGCCATAAGAGGTGGATGTGGTATTGATGTGGACACGGTTGCCTTCCACATGATTCCAGATGCAGTAAGAGGTACCGTAGATGCCATAATAGGTGGTGGTGACACTGCGGTTGGTGATGGTGTTGTGGCTCACACTTTCGAATCCTGAATAGGAGGCATAAATACCTGCGCGATAGGCATCCGACAGTATGTTGCTGTCAATGACCATGGCGGTCTTGGCGATGTTGGCCGTGCTGTTTCCGCACATGTAGTACAGGTAGAAGTTGTCATAGCCGCCTTGGATGTTGTTGGCGATAAAGCGCACATTCTCAGGATGGGTAGTGGCGGCATTGGTGCTTGCTAAATTCACGCCACGGCAGGTGCTGGCGGTGGCTGTAGCGCTGGCATAGATGTTACAGCCATGGAACTCAATGTCCTCAAGGGAACCCAACAGGTCCACACCTCTCAGTCCGTCTTTGGTGTTACCGATGGTCAGGCCTTGGAACACCCAGTGGGCGATTCCGTCCAAGATCAGACCGGCGTTGGCGGCTCCGCCGTCGAAGATGACGACATCATCCCTGAAAGGCATCAGGGTGATGGTGTTCTTGCTGTCGGCACCAGGGATGGTTCCGCTGATGGTGAGGGTTCCATAGGTTCCGCCCATCACTAACAGGCGTACCGGTTTGTCGATACCGCAGTCTTGCAGACGGGCTATCGCTTCTTCCATGGTTGCGAAGGTCCCTCTCGGTCCGACGATGTAGTCGCCGGCGTACGGGTTGCTGCAGCTATAGTGGCTGGTGCGAATGGTGTCGTTGCCGTTATAGCCGTCCTTGGTATTGTTCGGGTCGCTGACCCAAGCTGTAATCTGGTACATTTTGTCGCTAGCGGCTTTGAACTGGCCGACGTTCACCACTTCCGTGGCGCCGGGGGCCAGGGATCCTTTCCACGGGAATTTCTGTTCCGTGCCGTCGTTCCAGAAAATGGTGACGTTTTCCAGCGTGTCCAGACCGGCGTTCTGGAGGGTCACATACAAATCAATGGCTCCGTTCGTGGCGTAGTGGCTGGTTTTGGCGAAATCCAAGAGGGCGGCATCGGCGCTCACAGCTGTGTAAGCTCCCAAAAGGGTGACCTTGCCTCTCGGCGTGCCGTTGATGTCCTCTGCGGGCAGATTGGGGTCTGTCGGGCAGACGAAAGTCATCATGTTGCTCAGCGTCAAGTCCCCTTTCGGATTGTTGAACACCGGAAGCACGTTGGTGGTGTTGGAGTCGTTGTTGGTGGAAGCGGTCATCAGATCAGCCACTGTTTTTTTGGCTGCGCCGATGTAAGCGACATTGGTAGGGGCATAAAGGTTGTTGTATGCACGCACACCCATGTTGGCGTTTCCGTTCGCGGCTGTGGCGATATAGAGGGGATAGGCGCCGGTGTAGTTGCAGTACACCATGTTGTGGGTCATGTTGACCTTGTAGCTGGTGCTTGAATTGTTGTGGACTAAGCCCTGTGTGGTGCTGCTGCTCCCCTCAATGAAGATGGTGTTGTGGTGCACATCAAAGTTGCCGTTAGGTGTGTAGATATAGATGCCGTATTTGACACTGCTTCCCGTGAGCCGGATTTCATTGTTACAAACGGATGCCGGCTGTTTGGCATAGGTTGGCTGCTGTTGGTAGTAGTAGAAGTCTAAACCGTATGCGGTGGAAGTGTTATTCACGTCGATGCGGTTGCCCTCCACATGGTTCCAGAGGCAGTAGTAGTAGCCGTAAATGCCATAATATGCGGAAGCTAAACCTCTGCGGCTGGTGATGGTGTTGTGGCTCACGCTTTCGAAGCCCGCACGATAGTAGGCGTAAACGCCATAGTAATAGGCATCCGCCAGTATGTTGCTGTCAATGACCATGGCGGTCTTGGCGATGTTGGCCGTGTTGTTTCCGCCCATGTAGTACAGGTAGAAATTGGCATAGCCGCCTCGGATGTTGTTGGCGATAAAGCGCACATTCACCGGATAGGTGGTGGTGGCGCTGGTGTTGGGCAGGTTCACGCAACGGTAGGTGTTGGCTGTGGCTGTAGCGCTGGCATAGATGTTACAGCCATGGAACTCAATGTCCTCAAGGGAACCCAACAGGTCCACACCGCGCAGACCGTCGGTGGTGTTGCCGATGGTCAGGCCTTGGAACACCCAGTGGGCGATTCCGTCCAAGATCAGACCGGCGTTGGCGCTTCCGCCGTCGAAAACGACGACATCATTTTTATAAGGCATCAGGGTGATGGTGTTCTTGCTGTCGGCACCAGGGATGATTCCGCTGAGAGTGGTGGTTCCGTAGGTTCCGGCAGTCATCAGCAGGCGGACCGAAGCGTTGATGCCGCAAGCCTGAAGTGCGGTGAGCGCATCCTCCAAGGTGGCGAAGTCGTAGCCTTTTCCGATGGTGTAGTCACCGGCAAGCACGCCCTTGCAGACATATTGTTTCGTGTAAATGGTGTCGTTGCCATGGAAGCCGTCCTGGACGTTGTTCGGGTCGGTGACCCAAGCGCGGACCGCATAGAAGGTGCCGGCGACAGGTTTGAACTGGCCAACGTTCACGACATCGGTGGCACCAGGGGCCAGGGAGCCTTTCCACGGGAATTTCTGGATGGAACCCGCGGCGTCGCTCCATAGGATGGTGGCGGAGGTCAGGGTGTCCAGACCATTGTTCTTGAGGGTCACATACAGGTCGTTCACGCCGTTCACGTTAACGGAGAAATCCGTTTTGGCGAAATCAACCAAGGCCGCGTCCACGTCGGCTGCCGTGTAGGCTCCGACAGTGGAGATCTTTCCGCGCGACAGGCCCTGATAGTCCGTGCTGACGCCGGGGTTCGGCACAATGAGGAATTTGGCGTAGTCGCTCAGCTCCAGATTTTGGGAAGCATCGGCGAATTTGGGATCGATGGAGACACTGGTGTTATCGCCGAACAGCTTTTGCAGGTCGGTGAGGGTATAGGCTTTTTGGGCGTAGTCGTAGGCATAGTTGGTGCCTCCGTTTATGAAATAGAGGTTGTTGTATTCCGAAACGATTTTTCCACGCAAGAGGGTGCTGGTGTCCACCCTTGCCACGTGCTGGTTCTTGTCGTCATAGGCGATGAATTGGTTGCCTATCAGGTTCAGGTCACTGGTCCCTCCAATGTTCAGGACATAAACCGTCCTGTTCTGGTTGGCGTTGGAAGGGACGGCGGAAGTCCGTTCATTGTATATGCTGTTGAAGAAAACATCGGCCACGATGTTCGACAGGGAGAGTAACGAGCAGGAACCAACATTGCTGCTGGCGTAGGAGGTGTTGTTGTATCCGAGAATGACATTGTTGGCGATAATCATGCGTTTGTTGGCTCCGGTTCCGGATGTGAGCGCACTCGCACCTCCGACGGAAATCGCAGTCCCTCCCCATGTGTTTGCGGTCGCATGCTGGTTCAGGAAGGAGATGAAATTGCCGCAGACGCTGTCGCCCGTGATGGCGGAGAGCTGGATACCGGGTGACCAGTAGGAGGTGCTGTTGTCCTTCACCATGACGTGGTTGCGGTTGCAGGTGACGCTGTCGGCACGGTAGATCATGATGCCGGCGGCGGTGTTGTCAAAGATGGTGTTGTCGTTGAACACCAGGCCCTGCATACGGTGGGTGGTGGCCATGGTGATGACGTTGCGGCAGCCGTTGTCAATGGTGTTGCCGATAAAGCGCAGCCATTTGATGGTGGCGTCTGTGCCGTTGTTTCCGTTATCGTTCGCTTGGGCTGCAGTGGCGGCTTGGGTGGTGGAGCCGATGGCGTTCATCTGTCCGCCGGTGGCAAAGCCGGTTCCGCTGGTTCGTTTAATGTTGCAGTGGTAGAAGGTCACGTCCTCTGTCGGACCGTGCAAGGTGACCGTATTTCCGTTGGACGAACTGCTGTTGTGCAGTGTCAGATGGCTGAACGTGACATGGTTGGTGTTGTCCAGCGTGATTAGTCCAAGGATGGCCGTGCTTGTGCTGTAGGCAAAAGTGACGGTGCTTTGGTCCTGAGCCAACGAAGTGATGGTCAGGTGGTCTTTGGCGGTGAATTTGGCTGTGTTGACGGTGAGAGCCTTGGTGAACGTGTAGGTTCCTGGCTCAAACGCAAACACAAGCTGACCGCTCAAATTGCCCGCCGTGACTTCCGTAAGCAGCGAGTCAAATTTTGAGAAATCGTGGTCCGCCTTGGCCGACGGGCCGATGACAATGGTCTTCTGGGCTTGCAGTCCCAAAGTGGAACAACAGAGCAGCAAAACCATTGCCAGACTCTTGATGTAAAATAGTAAATTCCTCATAATAAATGAATTTAGTTAAAAAATAAAAATTAAAATCAGAAATGCAAGTATACAATAATTTCGGATATGAACAACCTATTGTTGAAAAAAAAGCGAAAAAAAACGGAAAAGCTTTATTCCGTCCCTTGGTGGATAAGGCTTGCAAAGGGGAGAAGGGCGATGTTCCGGCAGAGCGCCTCGTAGCGGCTGCGGCGTATGCCGAACTCAATGACGGATTGGGTGCCGTCGTAGTCCATGCGGCGGATGTCCGCCTGTTCTTTTTTCAGCAGGGTGAGCAGGGTGTTCATGCGGTCGTAGGGGAAGCGTGCGCTCGCAATCTCCATGACGCGCTTCTCCACTGTCTCCGCCTGTTCCACGCACAGGCGCGTGGTGGTTTTGTAGGCGTTGATCAGGCCGGGCACCCCCAGCTTGACCCCGCCGAAATAGCGCACGACAACCGCCAGCACATCCCGCAGCTCCGCCGATTGCAGCTGCCCGTAGATGGGGCGTGCCGCGCTGCCGGAAGGCTCCCCGTCGTCGTTCAGGCGGCAGCTTCCCGCGTCGATGTGGCCGACGGTGTAGGCGTAGCAGTGGTGCGTGGCGTCGTGGTACTCTTTTTTCAGGGCCGCCAGCCGCTGCCGGATGTCCTCTTCGGAGGAAACAGGAAAAAGGAAACCGATGAAGCGGCTTCCTTTCTCCTTGTATTGTCCGGTCACGGGCCGGGCGATGGTTTTATAGGTGTCATCCATGGGCGCTGCGGTGTCAGGCTTCCGCCGGTTTCGCCCGCAGGGAGTCCCAGACAAGGTAGGCGCACAGCAGCACGAACATGACGATGGAAAGCACGTTGAACAGGCTGCCGTCCATGTAGGAGGCGGGCATGCCCGCTTCGATGCCGCACAGTTTCATGATGGCGCTGACCACGCCCATGATGGCGCCGCCAGCCAGCAGGCCGGAGGCTAAGAGCGTGCCCTTGTCCTTGCGTGCCTTGTTCACTTTCTCGTCCTTGCTGCGGCTTCCAATCAGCCAAGAAAGGAATCCTCCCACTAACAGGGGGGTGTTGAGCTGCAAGGGAATGAACATGCCTAAGGAGAAGGCCAAGGCGGGTACGCCTATGCAGTCCAGCACAATGGCGAGGATGGCTCCGATGATGTACAGCATCCAGGGCGTGCTTCCGCCGAACATCAGCGGTTTGATGATGGCGGCCATGGCGTTGGCCTGGGGCGCGGCCAAGGCGTCCTCTCCTGTGTAGCCGTAGGTTTTCGACAGCAGCATGATGACGGCGCCCACGGTCAGTGCGGAGACCAATGTTCCTATAAATTTAAAAGACTGTTGCTTGTAAGGGGAAGATCCTATCCAGTAGCCGATTTTCAGGTCGGTGATGAAACCGCCCGCCATGGCCAAGGCGGAGCATACGATGCCGCCCACAATCAAGGCGGTGATGATGCCGCTTCCGCCCTGCAAGCCTACTGCGGAAAGGATGAAGGAGGCCAGAATCAGGGTCATCATGGTCATGCCGGAAACGGGGTTGGTGCCCACCGTCGCGATGGCGGTCGCCGCCACCGTGGTAAACAGGAAGGCGAAGACAAACACCACCAGCACCCCGACAATCACCTGTTTCAGGTTCATTTGCAGGCCGCCTAAAAGGAAAAACCCGAAAATGAGCGCCAGCACGGCTACCAGGCCGAGCAGCAGTATCCGCATGGGGATGTCGCGCCGGGTACGGAGCGTTCCGCCGTCCTCCGCCTGACTTTTCCCGACTTTCAGGGCCACGCCGAGGGAGGTTTTGATCACTTTGGAGGATTTGATCACGCCAAGCAGTCCGGCCATGGCGATGCCACCGATGCCGATGTAGCGGATGTAGTTGGAGAAAATGAATTCGGGATCAAGGGAACTCATGCTGACCAGCATGCCCTCCGCGTCGGTGATGCTGCCGAACTCGCCGAGCAGCGGCAGGATGAACCACCACGAAAGGAAGGAACCGGCGCAGATGATGGCGGCGTATTTCAGCCCGATTAGGTAGCCGGTGCCCAAAAGGATGGAGCTCGCGTTCATCTTGAACAGAAACTTGTGGTTGGAGGCCAGCTGCTCACCCCATGCGGTCATGCGGGTGGAGATGTTTTCCGCCCACAGGTGGAAGGTGGTCATCAGGAAGTCGTAAAGTCCGCCAATCAGTCCGCTGAGAAGCAGTAGCTTCGCCTGGCTTCCGCCCCGTGCGCCCGACACTAAAATCTCTGTAGTGGCCGTGGCTTCCGGGAAGGGATATTTGCCGTGCATGTCCGACACAAAGTATTTCCGGAAGGGAATCAGGAAAAGGATGCCGAGGAAGCCGCCGAGCAGGGAGGCCAGAAAAATCTGGAAGAAATGCACTTCCATCTGGATTTCCGGATTGGTCTCCTGAATGATGTAGATGGCGGGCAGGGTGAAAATGGCTCCCGCCACAATCACGCCCGAGCTGGCGCCTATGGATTGGATGATGACGTTTTCCGAAAGCGGGCTTTTCCGCTTGGCCAAGGTGGACGCGCCGACCGCGATGATGGCGATGGGGATGGCGGCTTCGAACACTTGCCCGAAACGCAGCCCGGCGTAGGCGGTAGCGGCGGAGAACACTATGGCCATCAGCAGGCCGCCGACAATGGTCCAGGCGTTAAGCTCCGGATATTTTTTCTTCGGATGCAGTATGGGTTCGTAGGTTTCCCCGTCCTTGAGCTCCCGGTAGGCGTTTTCCGGAAGTTGGGTGACGGTCTCTTCTATGGGTTCTGTGCTATTTGACATCTTTCAGCATTTTGAGTTTGTCTTCCAGTTGCTTGATTTCCTCTTTCGCGCTTTCGATTTTCTTCTCAAACTGGGCCTTCAGCAGGTCGGCGTTCTTGGAGCTGGCGAAGAATCCCAAATTGTTGCTCCACAGGTTGACATCTTCCGTGAGCTGGGCAATCTTGTTTTGGAGGAACTTGCGCTCCTTTTTCAGTGCGTCGGAGGCGTTGTCGTCGTCCAGAATGTTCTGGATGTGCTGCTGGTAGTTGGTGCGGCGCATCTCGCTCTCGTTGGCGCGAAGCTGTTCGAAACGCTGGTCAATGGCGGCGCGGAAGGCCTTCCAGAGGCGTTCCTTCTCCGCGATGGGCGTGTAGCCGATTTCCGTCCATTCGCGCTGGAAGGACTTGATAATGTTTAGGTTCTCTTCCCGGGTGTCGGCCAAGGGGGTTTCCGCGACCTTGCGTATCAGGGCCTCCTTCTTCTCCATGTTCTCCTTTTCGTTGCTCTCGATGTTGGCGAAATAGGCTTCCTTGGCGGCGAAGAAGTCGTCACAGGCTTTGCGGAAGCGTTTCCACACGGCTTCGGACTGCTTGCGGGCGACAAAACCGATTTCCTTCCATTCCTTTTGCAGTTTGAGCAGCTCTTCCGTGGCCTTTTTCCAGTCCTTGCGCAGGGCGATGGCTTCGGCTTCGATGCAGAGGTTCACTTTGCGGTTGTAGTTGTCCAGCTGCTCCTCCTTGATTTTCTGCATGGCTTCCTTCTTGTGTTCGAAGAAGTTGTCCAAGGTGGTCTTGAAACGGTTCCAGATTTCGTCGTTGTGCTGCTTGGGGGCCGGTCCGATGGTGCGCCAGGTTTTCAGCAGCTCGCTCGCGGTGTTCCCGGCCTCGTTCATCTGCTTCATGGATGTGAAGTCGATGTTGGTGACCTCTTCGGCGCGGAGGCAGAGGGCCAGTTTCGCCTGGTAGTTGTTCTCCTGCTCCTGCGCCATCTGCTCGTAATGCTCGCGACGCTTCTGGTTAATCAGGTCGGAGGCGTTTTTGAAGCGGGCCCAGATTTCCTCTTTCTTGTCTTCGGGCACGGGTCCGATTTCCTTCCACTCGTTGTGGTATTGCTGCAACAGGGTGAAGGAGGTCATGATGGAGGGCTCTAACAGCAGGGCTTCGGTTTTCTCGCACAGGGCGATTTTGCTCTCCAGGTTCTTTTTCAGGTCAAGTTCGCGCAGCTCCTTGTTGATTTTCACTTTGTCGAAGAATTTCTCGACATAGAAGTGGTAGTTCTGCCAGATTTCCGTGATATTGGCTTGGGGCACAGGACCTATGGCCTTCCATTCCTCCTGTATGGCCTTGAACTGGTCGTAGATTTCCTTGAGGGAGATTTCCTCATCAATCAGTTCTTTCAGCTTGTCCAACAGTTGCTGCTTGGCCTTGAGGTTGTCGGCTTTTTGCTGCTCCTGCCGGTCGATGTATTTCTGCTTGTTTTCCTTGTATTTGGCGAAAGCGGCGTGGAAACGCTTGTCCAAAAGCGTCTCTTCGTTGGCTTCCGCTTCCCCGGCTTCCGCTGCTTCGTCCGTCTCTCCGGCAGGGGCTTCGCTCTCTTCCGTGGCGGCGGAGGCTTTCTCCAACCTGCGCTGTTCGGCGGCTTCCTTGTTGAGTTGGATGAAACGCAGTTTCAGCAGGGAAATCTGTTTCTTTATTTTATTAATGTCTTCTTCTTTGACCAATTCCTCTAAGGCGACCACCACCTCTTCCTTGGTGCAGTGGTCGTAGAGGTCTTCCGGGAGTTCCGGGGTCTCGATTTCTTCGGGCTGCCCGTCGGTTGCTTCGGCAGGCTCGGCGACCGTTTCAGGGGCTTTTTCCTCCGCGGGCTGTTCCTCTGCAACGGGCTCTTCCGCTACGGGTTCTGCTACAATTTCCGCAGGCGCTTCTTCCGTCTTTTCCTCCGCAGGCTGTTCCTCTGCGACAGGCTCTTCCGCTACAGGTTCTGCTACGGTTTTCCCGGCAGGTTCGGCGGTTGCTTCGGCAGGCTCGGCAAGCGGTTCGGTGGTTTCGGCAACCGGTGTTTCGGTCGGGGCGGTTGCGGTTTCCCCGGTGGTGGTGTTAGGCATACTTTCCTGAGGTGTCTCCGTCTGCGCTTGCGCAGCGGTGGTGTTGGATAAATCTTCCATAATGATAGCGTATTAGTTTAGATACGTGTTAAAGCGAAAACGCAAAAGTACTCTTTTTTGGGATATGAACAAGGCTTTTACCGCTTTTTTTCGGATGCCTTGCGCAGGGTTCGCTGGAAAGCGCTACTTTTGCATTTTCACCGGACCAAAGGAACCGATTCATGGATGTACTGCTTTCAACGGCCTATCTGCCTCCTGTCGAGTATTTTGCCGCCATGGCACAGGCGGACTCCGTGCATGTGGAGGCGCACGAGCATTACCGTAAGCAAAGCTACCGCAACCGTTGCGTGCTGCTCAATGTCAGCGGCGTGCTGGAACTGAGCGTTCCGGTGTCCAAAACCCTCCCCAACCACTGCCCCGTCCGCGACATGCGCATCGCCTACCGGGAATCGTGGCAGCGCAACCACTGGAAGTCTCTGGAAACCTCCTACAGCACCAGTCCTTATTTCCTTTATTATCGGGATTACTTAGAGCCTTTCTACCTGAGCCATAAATACGCTTTCTTGCTGGATTTCAACATGGAACTGACACAGACGATTTGCCGTCTGCTGCGCCTTTCCGTGCCCTTGCTCCCTACCGTCGCCTACGAAGCGCGGCCGGACGGACTGGCGGATTTGCGGGAGCGCATACACCCCAAGCGACGTGCGGAGGCGGACTACCCTTTCCGCGTCGTGGAGCCCTACACCCAGGTTTTTTCGGACAAACACGCCTTTGTGCCCAATCTCAGCATCGTGGATCTGTTGTGCAGCCAAGGGCCGGACAGTCTGGCCTATCTGCGGAGGTGCTGCGCATCTTCTGTGTTTTTACAAATAACTGTGTAGGTGGTTTTTATAAATCCTTAAAAACGAGGAGGCCCGTTCCGACGGAAAACGTAAGGCGTGCGTGCTTTGCCATCGGCGAATAAAAGCGGCGGCGTGTTGGCGGCGTGTTGTTTTTTTTTGTATTTTTGCAACCGCACGAATAAAAATACAGCATACAATGTTCCAATCACTTACAACGAAGTTAGACAGGGCGTTCAAAGTTTTGAAGGGCCAGGGGCACATCACGGAAATCAACGTGGCCGAAACCATGAAGGAGGTCCGCAAGGCTTTGCTGGAGGCCGATGTGAGCTATAAAATAGCCAAGGATCTTACCGACAACGTCAAGAAAAAGGCCCTCGGCCAGAACGTGCTGACCTCCGTTTCGCCGGGGCAGCTGATGATCAAGCTCGTCCACGACGAAATGGTGGAGCTGATGGGGACAAAGCAGGCCGAACTGGATTTGAAGGCCAATCCCTCCGTCATTCTGATGGCGGGGCTGCAAGGTTCCGGTAAAACCACCCATTCCGCCAAACTGGCGCATTACCTGAAGCACAAAAAAGGGAAAAGGGTGCTCTTGGTCGCCGGTGACGTGTACCGTCCCGCCGCCATTGACCAGCTGAAGGTGCTGGGCGGGCAAATCGAAGTGGATGTGTTTTCCGAGGAAGGCAACACCCGTCCGGTGGACATCGCCAAGAAGGCGGTGGCGCACGCGAAAGAGGCCGGTTACCAGGTGGTGATTATTGATACGGCGGGCCGTCTGTCCGTGGATCAGGAGATGATGGACGAAATCGGGAACATCCGGGATGCGGTGCGTCCGCAGGAGATTCTCTTTGTGGTGGACTCCATGACCGGTCAGGACGCGGTGAACACCGCCAAGGCCTTTAACGACAAATTGGATTTCGACGGGGTGATTCTCACCAAGTTGGACGGAGACACCCGGGGCGGCGCCGCGCTGACCATACGCTCGGTGGTGCAGAAGCCCATCAAGTTCGTGGGTGTCGGGGAGAAAATGGACGCTTTGGACGTGTTTTACCCCACCCGCATGGCGGACCGTATCCTGGGCATGGGCGACATCGTGTCCTTTGTGGAGAAGGCGCAGGAGCAGTTCGACGAGGAGGAGGCCCGGAGAATTCAGCGGAAATTCGCCAAAAACCAGTACAATTTCAATGATTTCATGTCCCAGATACAGCAAATAAAGAAAATGGGCAACATGAAGGACCTGATTGGCATGATTCCGGGGCTGGGCAAGGCGGCCAAAAACATGGACATTGACGAAAACGCCTTCAAGTCCATCGAGGCCATCATCCGCTCCATGACTCCGGAGGAGAGGGAGAACCCCTCGCTGCTGAACGGAAGCCGCCGCAACCGCATCGCCAAGGGAAGCGGCACTTCGGTGCCGGAGGTGAACAAGCTGCTGAAACAGTTCAACGAAACCTGCAAACTCATGAAAATGGTCTCCGGAGGCGGCGCACGCGGGCTGATGGGCAACCTGGGCCGCATGCAGCCCAGATAGCCGCAACGTGGCGTCCGTATCGGGAGAAAAACAATAAAAACCGGAAAATTATGCGTATTATTGACGGAAAGGAAATCGCCAACCAACTGAAAAATGAAATGGCGGCGGAGGTGGAGAAACTTCGTTCGGACTTGGGGCGCGCCCCGCATCTGGCCGCCGTGCTGGTCGGGAACGACCCCGCCAGCGAAACCTATGTCAAAAACAAGGAGAAGGCCTGCCACGAGGTGGGCATGGCCTCTTCCGTGTACCGTCTGCCGGAGCGGACCACCGAGGCCGAGCTGATGGAAGTGATTGATTTTGTAAACAAAGACGAGGAAATTGACGGACTGATTGTCCAGCTTCCCCTGCCGAAAGGGCTGAGCGAGGATGCTGTGATTGCCCGCATCGCTCCCGAAAAGGACGTGGACGGCTTTCATCCGGCCAATTTGGGCCGCATGGTGCTGGGGCAGCCTTCTTACCTGCCCGCCACGCCCATGGGCATCATGCTGCTGCTGCAGCGTTCCGGCATAGAAACCGAAGGCAAACGCTGTGTGGTGATCGGGCGCAGCCACATCGTGGGCACGCCGGTGTCCATTCTCCTGTCCCGCAACCGGGCCGGCGCCAACTGCACCGTGACCCTCTGCCACAGCAAAACACAGAACCTCCCCGCCATCTGCCGCACCGCTGACATACTGATTGTCGCCATAGGGCAGTGCGAGGCCATTACCGGGGATTACGTCAAAGAGGGTGCGGTGGTCATTGACGTGGGTATCCACCGGGTGCCCGACGCCTCGAAAAAATCCGGTTTCGCGCTGAAAGGCGATGTCAAGTACGACGAGGTCGCGCCGCGTTGTAGCTACATCACGCCGGTGCCGGGCGGCGTGGGTCCCATGACGATTGTGGGCCTGTTGCGGAACACCCTCTCCGCTTTCAAAGGGGAAATCTATCCGAAAAGATAAGGCCGTGTAAAAATTGAAGGGAAATACGCCGGGGAACCCTCCGGCGTATTCTTTTTTTTTCTAATTTTGCAGTTTCCGCCCTTTATGGGCGAAAATATGAGGTAAGAAATTCAAACAGAGATAATAAAGCGTATAATGAAAAGAAAATTTGTCCTATTTTTCGCAGCGGTGTGCGCTTTGCTTCCGGAAGTCCTGCAAGCCCAAGGAATCAAAGCCGTCCGAATCAATGAAGTGCTGGTCTGCAACGACAGCGGCTACCGTGACGCCTACGGGGTGTGCGGCAGCTGGTTCGAGTTGTACAACACGGGAGTGAAAACCCTTTCGCTGGGCGGATGCTACCTGACCAACGACACGAACAACAAGAAGAAATACCGTATTCCGAAGAATGCGCAGGACGCCACGCTCGCTCCGGGCGCGTATGCGGTGTTTTTCGCCTATAACGAACCTTCCCGCAGTCCGTTCCATGTGAATTTCAACCTGACGGACACCGGTCTCCTTCAGGGTGGGCGTGCCTATCTCGCCCTTTATGACCAAAGCGGCAAAGAATTGATAGACAGTGTGTCGTATGTGGTAAGCGTCCAGCGTCCCAACATTTCCTTCGGCAAGTTGGAAGGGGTGGCCGACGCGCAGTGGCAGCAGCTGGAAACGCCCACGCCGCGTGCCATGAACCATTTTTCCAACGACATGTCCCGTGCGGAAATCTATCAGCAGAAAGACCCCCACGGCTGGATTATCACCCTCACTTCCATGTCGGTGGTGTTCCTGCTGCTGGTCATTATCGCTTCCGTGTTCAAAGGCACGGGTTCCTATTTCAAAAAGAAGGCCCGCAAAGCCGACGCCTCCGCAAAGGGCGCGGCTCCGGTGAAGAAGCCTGCGGCCCCCGTTTCCGGCGACATGGACGATGAAGTGACCGCCGTGATTGCCGCCGCGCTGCATCTCTACCAGAACGACTGCCATGAGGTGGAGGACAACGGCTTCAATTTGCAGCGTACCTTCAACCAACCCTCGCCTTGGGCAAACAAAGTATTGAATTTCAGACGTACACCAATTAGAAAAAATTAAGCATCATGAAAGACTATAAATTCAAAATCAACGGTAACGAGTACCAGGTTTCCATAGAGGAAACAGACGATAACATGTTGAATGTTAATGTAAACGGTGTGGAATACCGGGTGGAGTCCGATGACATTGCCCCCAAACCGGTACCGGTCTCCCGTCCGCGTCCGAAACCCATCATGCAGGCCGAAGCCCCGGTGGCGGCCGGTTCCACGGCGAATGTGGACACCCCTGCCGGAGGCGCGGAGCAGCCCATCAAGACCCCGCTGCCCGGAGTGGTGCTGGATGTCTTTGTGAAAGAAGGCGATGCCGTGAAAGCCGGTCAGAAAATCCTCCTGCTCGAAGCCATGAAAATGGAGAACAACATCGAGGCCGACAAGGACGGTGTGGTCAAGGCGGTCCGGGTCAAGAAAGGGGACAGTGTACAGGAAGGGGATGTATTAATGTTAATTGCATAAGTGCCGTAGAAAATGGAAACAATATCCGAAAATATCTCAACCTTTCTGTCGTTTACAGGTTTCGCCAACGCCACGTCGGGGCATCTGATCATGATTCTGATCGGCTTGGTGTTCCTTTATTTGGGAATTGCGAAAAAATGGGAGCCCATGCTGCTTGTGCCTATCGGATTCGGTATTCTGGTGGGCAACATTCCGTTCCAGCCAGGTTTCCAGATTGGCATTTATGAGGACGGCTCCGTGTTAGGCTACCTCTACCTTGGGGTGGTCAAAGGTTTCTATCCGCCCTTGATTTTCTTGGGGATAGGCGCCATGACCGATTTCTCCGCACTGATATCCAATCCGAAAATGGTGCTGATAGGCGCGGCCGCGCAATTCGGTATCTTCGGGGCGTATATCACAGCCACCGCCTTGGGCTTCAACGCTTCCGAAGCGGGTGCCATCGGCATTATCGGTGGTGCGGACGGTCCCACGGCCATCTTCCTTTCCTCCAAACTGGCTCCCGACCTGATGGGTGCCATTGCCGTGTCGGCCTATTCCTACATGGCTTTGGTTCCGGTGATTCAGCCGCCCATCATGAAGCTGCTGACCACGAAAAAGGAGCGTCTTATCCGGATGAAGCCGCCGCGTCAGGTGTCCCAGACCGAAAAAATCATCTTCCCGATTGTCGGTCTGCTGCTGACCACCTTCCTAGTGCCTTCCGGCCTGCCTTTGCTCGGTATGCTTTTCTTCGGTAACCTCTTGAAGGAAAGCGGCGTGACCCGTCGTTTGGCCAACACCGCCTCCAACTCCCTGATGGACATTGTCACGATTCTGTTGGGACTGACCGTGGGCGCCTCCACACAGGCCACCACTTTCCTGACCCCGAAGTCCGTGCTGATTTTCTGCATCGGCGCCCTTTCCTTCGTAATCGCCACCTTCTCCGGTGTGCTGTTTGTGAAGTTCTTCAACCTTTTCCTGAAGGAAGGCAACAAAATCAACCCGCTGATAGGCAATGCCGGTGTGTCCGCCGTTCCGGACGCGGCACGTGTCTCCCAGGATGTCGGATTGCATTATGACAAGGGCAACTACCTGCTGATGCACGCCATGGGACCCAATGTCTCCGGTGTGATCGGCAGTGCCGTGGCCGCCGGTCTGCTCTTGGGCTTCTTGGGATAGGCCTTTCGGAAAAATTTTGGAAACAGTGAACGTAAAAGAGAAAAAAGTACAACTATGAAACCGACACATATCGAACACATTGGAATCGCCGTGAAAAGTCTGGAAGAGGCCATTCCGTATTATGAGAAAGTTCTGGGCCTGAAATGCTACGCCATCGAGGAAGTGGCCGACCAGAAAGTGAAAACCGCCTTTTTCAAGATTGGGCAGACCAAGCTGGAGCTGCTGGAACCGACCTCGGAAGAGAGCACCATCGCCTCTTTCCTGGAGAAAAAGGGACCCGGCGTGCACCACATCGCCTTTGCCGTGGAGAATGTCAATGAGGCTTTGCACGATGCGGAGGAAAAAGAGGTCCGTCTCATTGACAAACAGTGCCGCAACGGCGCCGAAGGGCTGAGAATCGGCTTCCTTCATCCGAAATCAACGGGCGGCGTGCTGACCGAACTCTGCGAGGACCCTAAAAACAAGTAAAAATTTAAAAATCGAGATATTATGACAATGCAGGATAAAGTAAGAGAGCTGCTGGAATTAAGAGCCAAAGCCAGACTCGGCGGCGGCGAGAAGCGTATTGAAAAGCAGCACAGCCAGGGCAAAATGATGGCCCGCGAACGTATCAACATGCTGTTGGATGAAGGCAGTTTCGAGGAAATGGACATGTTTGTCACCCACCGCTGCTCCAATTTCGGCATGGACAAGGACCACTACCTTTCCGACGGCGTGGTGACCGGCTACGGCACCATCGACGGCCGTCTGGTGTATGTGTTCGCCCAGGATTTCACGGTTTACGGAGGCTCGCTTTCCGAAACCCAGTCCCAGAAAATCTGCAAGGTGCTGGACGCGGCCATGAAGATGGGTGCGCCGGTCATCGGCATCAACGATTCCGGCGGGGCCCGTATCCAGGAGGGCGTGAACAGCTTGGCCGGTTATTCGGAGATTTTCCAGCGTAACATTCTGGCTTCCGGTGTGATTCCGCAGATTTCCGCCATTTTCGGACCCTGCGCGGGCGGTGCGGTGTATTCCCCTGCATTGACCGACTTTGTCATGATGGTCAAGAACAACAGCTACATGTTCCTTACCGGCCCCAAGGTGGTGAAAACCGTCATCGGGGAGGACGTGACCACAGAGCAGTTGGGCGGTGCCAGCGTGCACGCCTCCAAGTCCGGTGTGGCGCAGCTGACCGTGGACACGGAAGAGGAAGGGCTGCAAATGATTCGCCGTTTGTTGAGCTACCTGCCTTCCAACAATATGGAGACGGCACCGGATGCGGTTTGCACCGACCCCATTGAAAGGGTGGAGGACTACCTCAACAGCCTGATTCCCGAAAACCCGAACAAATCCTACGACATGAAGGAGGTAATCGCCTCCATCGTGGACAATGGGGAGTTTTTGGAGATTCTGCCGCAGTATGCCAAGAACATTATCACCGGTTTCGCCCGCATGGGCGGCATGTCCGTGGGTGTGGTGGCCAACCAGCCTTCCCACATGGCCGGTGTGCTGGACATCAACGCTTCCCGCAAGGGCGCCCGTTTCGTGCGCTTCTGCGATGCGTTCAACATTCCGTTGGTGACGCTGGTGGACGTTCCCGGCTTCCTTCCCGGCACGGTGCAGGAATACGGCGGCGTGATCACCCACGGCGCCAAACTGCTGTACGCCTACGGTGAAGCCACGGTGCCCAAGGTGACCGTCACCTTGCGCAAGTCCTACGGCGGCTCCCATATCGTGATGAGCTGCAAGCAGCTGCGCGGCGACATGAACTACGCTTGGCCTAGCGCTGAGATTGCTGTAATGGGTGCCGCTGGTGCCGCCGGCATTCTCTATGCAAAGGACATGAAGGCTGCCAAGACTGCCGCCGCCGAGGCCAAAGAG
>JAGAEQ010000051.1 GCA_017613015.1 Bacteroidales bacterium
CCCCAAGGCGGAAGACGACCTCACCCCCGCCACCAAAGAGAACATCTCCATTGACGAGCTGAAAAAAACGTGGATGTCCAAATCGACGGTGCCCACGGTCTTTGTGTCCGCCACGCGGCAAGACAACATAGACGAATTGAAAGAACTGATACTAAAAGAAGTGCGCAGACTCTACGCCGAAATCTACCCCTACAAATACATCGCCGACCCCTACGCCTACCCCCTTCCCGACACCGAAGAAAATTCGCAGTGAAAGGGAAACTGTGATTTTGGCAACATTTTTGCATAGATAAAAAAGAACCTAAAAACAAACGACATGAAAACACGATTTCTCACCCTGCTGTCCGCCCTCCTTTGCCTGAGCTTCCTCAACGGATTCGCCCAAACCGGCAAAAACACCGCAGCCCCCGGCAAAACCACGACGGCCGCCACCGCGACAGCCACCGAAAAACCGGTCAAAGCCCACCTCCAATTAGCGAAAAACAACATCGACTTCGGCACCATCGCCATCGGCAAGACCAAAACCGTGGAGCTTCCCTTCACCAACACCGGTGTCAAGCCGCTCATCATCACCGACACCTACACCAACTGCGGATGCACCAGCATCGAATATCCCCAGGAACCGTTCATGCCGGGCAAGTCCGGCAAACTGACCATCTCCTACGACGCGGACGAGGAAGGCTTTTTCAGCAAGACCATCACCGTATACTCCAACGCCGACAACAAAAAAGAGGTGATAAAAATCCAAGGGGTGGTCCAGAAAGTTGACTAAATAATGTATATCTTTGCGTTTGTTTGAAAAAACGGGTTTTATTTTATAAATCATTCTGACAATGAAAACATTAAAACATTACCTCCCTCTGATTGCACTCGCGGTGGCCTGTGTTTTTTACGGAAACGCCCTCCAAGCGCAGGACAGCGCCCGCATTGTCTTCGACAAAACCGTCCACGATTACGGGACCATTTACCAGAACGACAACGGTGGGTGCGAATTCCATTTCACCAATACCGGAAAAGTCCCTTTGATTCTGACCAATGTGTACTCCTCCTGCGGATGCACCGTGCCCAGCTGGCCCAAAGAGCCCATCATGCCGGGAAAATCCAACGTGATCAAAGTCAACTACCAGACTTCGCGCCTGGGCGCCATCAACAAGACCATCACCGTGGAGTCCAACGCCTCGAACGGAAGCGTGCGGCTGTCCATCACCGGAAACGTGCTGGTACGGCCCGCCAAGACCCTTCCGGAAAAAGAGGACAATCCGATGAAAGTCAAGAACGAAGAAGGGGAAACCGTCCAAAAGACCTATCCCAAACCCTATTAGCCTTCGGACGGCCGGTGTCGCATGAGCCACGACCAAGCATATTACATCCATAACGCGCATATTGTCAATGAAGGCAAACTGTTTCAGGGCGATGTGCTGATTGAACACGGGAAAATCTCCCGTATTCTGGGGAAAAACGCTTTAGCCGAAGACATTTCTTTGGACAACGGCACCCGATACATCAACGCCACCGGCATGTACCTGCTGCCGGGCGGCATTGACGAGCATGTGCATTTCCGCGAACCCGGACTGACCCACAAGGGCGACTTCGAAAGCGAAAGCCTCGCGGCGGTGTCCGGCGGCATCTGCACGGTATTGGACATGCCCAACACCCTTCCCCAGACCACCACGCTGGAGCACTGGGAGGAGAAACAGGCGGCGGCAAACGGCAGAATGCACACCAACTATGCCTTTTACCTCGGCGCCACCAACCACAACCTGAACGAAATCCAAGCGGCGGACCGCAGCCGCGTGCCGGGAGTGAAGCTGTTTTTAGGCTCCTCCACGGGAGACATGCTGCTTTCCGACGAAAAAACGCTTGAAACCCTGTTCGAATGGAAGGGGCTGCCCCTGCTCGCCCATTGCGAAGACGAGGAGACCATCCGCCGGAACATGCAAGAGGCCCGGGAGCGTTACGGAGAGAACCCGCCTTTCCGCATCCATGCGGAAATACGCTCCGAAGAAGCCTGCTACCTTTCAAGCCTCAAAGCCGTGCAGCTGGCGCGCAAACACCGCACTCCGCTGCACATTCTCCATATCAGCACCGCCAAAGAGCTGGAGCTGCTTTCTCCGGACTATCCGGAAATCACCATGGAGGCCAGCCCCTCCTACCTGACCTTCTGCGATGCGGACTACGACCGCCTGGGATGCCGCCTCAAATGCAACCCCGCCGTCAAGCGAGCCGAAGACCGGGAGGCCTTGCGGAAAGCCCTGCTGCTAGGGAAGTTCCGCTGTGTGGGTTCCGACCACGCGCCCCACACCTGGGAGGAGAAGGACAAACCCTATTTCCAGTCGCCGTCCGGCATGCCCATGGTAGCCCACACCCTGCCGCTGCTTTTGGAGGCGGTCTGGCGAAAAGAGGCCAAACTCACCCAAGTCGCGGAATGGCTCAGCCACGGCCCCGCCCGGCTGCTGCACATCCAAAACAAAGGCTTCATCCGGGAAGGCTACGACGCTGATCTGGTGCTGGTCCAAGCCTGCGAAGGCTATACCGTGGAGCGGGCCCTGCTGCCCTACCGTTGCGGCTGGTCGCCCTTGGAGGGCATGAGCCTGCACTACCGCGTGCACACCACTTTTGTCAATGGAAACATCGCTTACGAATCGGGGCGTTTCGCCCGGAGAGCAAGCGGAACCCCCCTGCGTTTCGAACGATGAGGAGAAAAGCGCGCATCCTTTGGTTTATCGGCCTGTGCTGCCTGCTCGGAGGATGCACCTCCCCAACGGCCCCCACCAAACCCACCCCTTTCATCCCGCCGCACACCATGCGGGACATGATGGTGGACATCTACCAACTGGAAGGCGAGCTGCGCGTGCTGGAAACTTTTGACACCAAAGACCTGCAAGCCTACGGGAAACAGCGTCTGGACACTCTGCTGCAAACCTACGGATACAGCTGGGAGGAATGGAAAGCGAACTACGCCTATTACATGACGGACAAAAAACGGACCGAACCCCTGATGGAACAGGTCTCCAACCGCCTGACCGAAATGGAGTCCCGGCGGGAAAAAGCCTTGGCGGATTTGGAAGTCAAGGAGGTGGAGGTTTCGGAAGGATTTATGGAAGGACAAATATTTCAATAAACAGGAAAACAACAATATACAAACATAGCATTCACACCTAAAACACAGTTACCGATGAGAGACATTCGCATGGTTGATTTGCAGTTGCAATACCAGAAAATCAAGCCGGAAATAGACAAGGAGATTCAGAACGTATTGGAAAGCACCGCTTTCATTAACGGACCGGCGGTCCAGCGCTTCCAAGCTGACTTGGAAAGCTACCTCGGGGTCAAGCATGTCATCCCCTGCGGAAACGGCACGGACGCCTTGCAGGTCGCGCTGATGGCGCTGGGGCTACAACGCGGCGACGAGGTCATCACCTCCACCTTCACCTTCATCGCTTCGGCGGAAGTCATTGCCCTTTTAGGGCTTTGCCCTGTGTTGGTGGACATTGACCCCAACTCGTTCAACTTGGATGTGCAGGCGGTGGAAAAAGCCGTCACGCCCCGCACAAAAGCCATTATCCCCGTGCACCTGTTCGGGCAGTGCGCCGACATGGAACCCCTGATGGCCTTGGCGAAAAAGCGCCACCTGTTCATCGTGGAGGACGCATGCCAGGCCATAGGCTCCACCTACCGTTTCTCCGACGGGCGCGTGTGCAAGGCCGGCACCATGGGCGATTTCGGCTGCACCTCCTTTTTCCCGTCCAAAAACTTAGGCTGCTACGGGGACGGCGGCGCCCTTTTCACCAACAGCGACGAACTGGCCCAAAAGGCAAGAGGCATCGTGAACCACGGCATGTTTGTACGCTACTACCACGAAATGGTGGGCGTGAACTCCCGTCTGGACAGCATACAGGCCGCCATTCTGGATGTCAAGCTGCGGCACTTGGACGAATACGCCGAGGCCCGGCGGAAAGCGGCCGCCTACTACACCAAGGCCTTCAGTCCGTGCGAAGGGCTTCAGTGCCCCCACACCGCCCCGAACACCGAACACGTGTTCCACCAGTACACCCTGCTGCTGAAAACCGCCAACCGGGAAAAGGTCATCGCCTACATGAACGAACGGAAAGTGCCGGTCATGATCTATTACCCCGTGCCGCTGCACGAGCAAAAGGCCTACAAGGACGAACGCTACCGCAAAGGCGACTTCCCGGTCAGCGAACAGGTTTGCCGCCAGTGCATCTCCCTGCCCATGCATACGGAACTGGACGAGGAGCAGCTGGAACACATCACCCGCAACCTGCTGGAAGCGGTCAAACTGTACCAATAAAACCTACGATCCATGCGTAAAATACTGATGATCTACACCGGTGGCACCATCGGCATGATCCGCAACCCGCAAAGCGGCGCGCTGGAGCCCTTCTGTTTCGACAACATTTACGAGCACCTGCCCATGCTGCGCCTCATTCAGGCCGAAGTGCACATCGAGACCCTGAGTCCCCTGATTGACTCATCCAACGCCAACCCCGCCTTCTGGATACGCCTGGCCTCTTTCATTTACGAGCGTTACGACGCCTACGACGGCTTTGTCATCCTGCACGGCACCGACACCATGTCCTACACCGCGTCGGCTTTGTGCTTCCTGCTGGAGAACCTTTCCAAACCCGTCATCCTGACCGGCTCCCAGCTGCCCTTAGGGGTGATGCGGACGGACGGACGCGAAAACATCCTGAACTCCATTGAGATAGCTTCCGACTACCGCAACGGGAAACCCATGGTTCCGGAAGTCTGCCTGTATTTTGAGAACTCCCTTTACCGGGGAAACCGCACCTACAAGGACAACGCGGAGCATTTCAACGCCTTTGTATCAGCCAATTACCCAAAATTAGCCGAAGTGGGCGTAAACATCAAATACAACGAGCATTATATCCGCAAAGCCAGTACGGAGCCCTTGATTCTGCACACCCGCATGGACGACAACATCGCCATTCTGAAACTGTATCCGGGCATTACCGAGCAGGCGGTTTGGGCCGTACTGGGCATACCGGGACTGCGGGCCGTGATTATGGAAACCTACGGATCGGGCAACGCGCCCACCTACCCCTGGTTCATCAGCTGCCTGCGCGAGTCCATTGAAAACGGGCTGATTATCACCAGCGTGACCCAGTGCAAAGGCGGCGGCGCGGTAGAAATCGGAAAATACGAGACTAGTGTCTCCTTGGGACAAATCGGTGTCATCAGCGGCGGCGACCTGACCACGGAGGCCGCCGTGTCCAAACTGATGTACCTGATAGGCGAAGGCCTGACCAACGAAGAGGTGCGCTACTGGATACCCAAGCCCCTGCGCGGAGAAATCAGCGAGGGGTAAACGCCTGCGAAAAAAGTGGTTTTGACAGTTTTAAATACAACCTCAGCTGTCAACCGCAATGAAATGGAAAACAAGAGCATTTTAGAGGTTGCCAAAAGAAACCGACTATGGAAAATTTATCTAAAAAAACACGCACCATCGCATTCTTACTACTTGGCACGCTCATTGTTGGTTATTTGCCTCACATTGATGTGATTTGCTTTAACACAATGTTGCCTCACAAAAACTGGTTAGTCGGAAATAACTGGTTAGACAGAGATATCTGGTTAGTCGGAAATAACTGGTTAATCGGAGTGATGGGATTAACACAACTATTCCTGATAGGGTGGTTTTTCTGGACCATTTCTAAAAATTTTGAAAAAGAAAAAAGATTACGGACCGCTGCCATACTTGCCTATGTAGGAATCGGATTGGTTCTCATCAACAATATTGCCTATGCCATTGGATGTCTTGCCGATGTGTATACGGCCGTTTTTTCCGAGACCTTCTATATGACAAGACTTTTTGCCTGTCTTTATCCCGGCCTGCTACTCCTTTCCATTGCCACCATAATGGTGGCCAGATATTTCTCTCGTTCCTCTTTAGCTTATTTCGGGGGTCTTTCCTTTGTGATTTATACTATTTTTCGCATTTTACTCCACCCCATATTCCTACTCTACTTTAACGGTTTTGGGTATTGTTTTGACCCTAACGGTTTTGGGTATATCATACTACATCATCTATCTATTTTAGCAGACATTGGATTCCTTCTGCTTCTGTTCGGAATCTCTAAAGGATCTGCTCTTCGGAAACATTCGAAAGAAGACGAGCTGTCCTTGGAAGGGGATGCTCCCCTTGCCGACATGCCAACAAAACCCAATGGAAAAAAGCCATTCTTTTTTAAACGATGGTTGGTCAGACTGAGCGATTTACTAGACAACAAACTCTTTCATATCACTCCGGACAGCGGAAAAACCATCGGGAATTTTTTCTGGATGTTGTTTGTCATAGGCTTCATTCTCGGTGGTATCAACATAACAGTCTCACTTCTCCAGAACGGTGGTGATTACGGTTTGAACATCGTCAAAAAAATATCCATTATCGCCGGAATGCCACTGCTTGCACCTTTTATTTGGAAGGTTATCAACTGTTCATGCCATTTTGAAGAAGCGAAATTCCGTATCCTGCGGGCCCTGTTTGTTTTCGTTTGGTGTCTGATCGGCATTGCTTTGGGTTTTCTCTTGGGCCAGCTAATTGTTGCCGCTGTCATAACCATCATTGCCCTTTGGCTGTTACTTAAAGTTCTCGGAGCAATGGTGTTCGAAGACACTGGAAACGGCAACAAAAGAAAAAAGGAACCCGAAGCGCCCTCCGTTGACGATGACAGATACAACGATGGCGATGTTGTTTCACATGATGGCGCCCGTTGGAAATACAACAAAAATAATGACGGCCCGGACTGGGGTGAAAAATGGACTAAACTTGATGAATAATACCTCTTCCCTTGGGAAGTGACGGAAATCGCTTTATAGCGAGAGCTGAAATATATTTCCTGCAAAAGGGAGGGGACGTGCCGTTTTTTTTAGTACTTTTGTGCGTGATTTTAGCATCTTGTTTCGCATGAGAAGGGAAACAGATGTGCGCATGAATGATTCGACAACATAACAATGTATAAACGTATGAAAAACATTCTTTTGCTTTTAGGCTTCTCCGCCATTGTTTTGGGAATGGCATCGTGTAGAAAAGTTTGCGAATGCACGACCTATCAGAACGGAAAAAGCATCAACAATTACCTGCGCGAAAAAAGCGAACGCAGCCAAGCCTGCTCCGAACTGGAGGACGTAAGCAGTGCGGACAGCACCATCTACATGCGTTGCCTCTAACCGGCCTTCCCTCCTTTCGGCATGACCGACAAGCGCTTCCGGAAGACCCTACTGCCTAGAGCACTCTGCATCGGCGTTGGTTGTGTGTTCGTTTTTTCAGCCATTGCCAAATACGTTGCCATCGACCGTTTTGACCTGTATCTTTTCGAGCACCGGATAGGCAGCTATTTTTTGGTGTCCACCTTCAGCCGCCTGCTTATCGCGCTGGAATGCCTGCTGGGGATTTTCCTGATCGGGAACATCCGGACACGCGCCACCCTCCGTCTGTGCGCCCTGCTGCTCCTCGGATTCACCGTCTACCTTTTGTTGCAGCCTTCTATGTTCGAACTTGCAGAGGACGATTGCCATTGCATGGGAGATTGGGTGCATTTGTCACGAAAACAATCTATTGCAAAAAACATACTGCTGTTGCTGATGCTCTTTCCCGCCCGGAAGGAGGTTTCGGTCCGCAAGTCGTGGCATACTTGGGCGGAACCCGCATTGCTGCTCGGCCTGACGGCGGCCTTTTTCTGCATCAACCCGCCGGACTACCTGTATACCAGACTTTATGAAGCCTCCGGAAAAGCCGACACCGCCTGTTACACCCAGGCTTTGAAGCAAAACGGCTGCCTGGCTGATTTTTCCGAAGGAAGAAAATTCATCTGCTTTTATTCCCCCAAATGCGCCCATTGCCGGAACGCCGCCGTCAAAATGGACCTGATGGCGCGTTTTCACCAGTGGGATGCGGAAAACCTGCGCTGCGTGTTCCTGAAAAGCGGACAAGGGGAGGCGGAAATTCAGGATTTTTTTGAGAAAAACCATTTGAAACCGTTAGCCTACACCGTTTTTTCCGCGGACACCTTCCTGCAAACGACGCACGGAAAGCTGCCCTGCCTGTTTTTTTCGGACAACGGCCGTATTGTGCGCAGTATCAACCATGTGCAAATGGATGAAAAAGCGATGGATGACTTTATCAAACACGCCACACATGAAAAACCATAACAAACTGCTGGACACCGGATTGCTGCTACCCATCATGGAAACCTTCTATTCCATTCAGGGAGAGGGGTTTCATACGGGAAAAGCCGCTTATTTTCTCCGCGTGGGCGGATGCGATGTGGGTTGCAGCTTTTGCGACGAGAAAGAGTCCTGGGACATTCGCAAACACCCGCTGGTACCGGTGGAAGAAGTGGTGAAAGCGCTGCTGGAGACCCCGGCGCGGACGGTGGTGGTCACCGGAGGCGAACCCTGCCTCTACCCTCTGGATTTCCTTTGCCGCCGCTTGCAGGACCACGGCATCGCCCGCCATTTGGAAACTTCGGGGGCCGAACCCTTGAGCGGCACCTGGGAATGGATTTGCTTTTCCCCCAAAAAAGGGACGGAAATCCGGCCTGAATTTTACCATAAGGCGCAGGAAATGAAAGTGATTATCGAGACCGAAAAGGATTTGGAATGGGCGGAGGCCAACGCGGCACGCCTGCACGACGGCTGCGAGCGTTTTCTGCAACCGGAGTGGAGCAAGCGCGAACAAATCCTGCCCCTGCTGACAGACTACATCCTCGCCCATCCCGAATGGAAAATCTCCCTCCAGACCCACAAATACATGCACATTCCCTGATACCATGAGCAAAAGAAAAGAAATCACCATTGAAAATCTGGAAATTACCGACGCGGGGGCGGAAGGCATCTGCATAGGCCGCCACGAAGGCGTGGTGGTGTTTGTTCCCGGAGTGGTTCCAGGGGATATTGTGGACGTGTGCGCCCGCAAAAAGCACTCCTATTATCAGGCCAAAGTACTCCGTTTCGTCCGCTATTCCCCCGACCGGACGGAGGCGCGCTGCATGCATTTCGGGATTTGCGGCGGCTGCAAATGGCAGCAAATGCCTTACAAAAAACACTTGTATTACAAACAGAAACAGGTTTTTGAGCATTTTTCTCGCATAGGGAAGTTTCCCTTTCCGGAAATACGCCCCATCCTGCCTTCGCCCTCCATTTACGCCTACCGCGACAAAATCGAATACACCTTCTCTTCGCGGAAATGGCTCACCAAGGACGAGCTTGAGCAGGCGGAAAAACTGGAGACCAGAGGCTTGGGATTCCATTTGCCCGGCATGTTCGACAAGATTTTAGACATTTCCTACTGCCACCTCCACTCGGAGACCGGCAACCGCATCCGCAATACGGTCAGGGACTTCTGTATCGCGAACAACTTTTCCTTTTGGGACGCGCGTTTGCAGGAAGGACTGCTGCGCAACCTGATACTGAGGCGTTCCACCACCGGCGACTACATGGCCATTGTCGTGTTCCGGGAATGGACCGTACAAAGCGAGGCCCTGTTGGATTTCATGCGGCAGGAGTTTCCGGAAATCACCTCGCTGATGTACGTAATCAACAACAAGCAGAACGACAGCATTTCCGATTTGGAGGTCAAGTGCCACGCCGGAAAACCGCACATGACGGAACAAATGCGGGACTTGCAGTTCAAGGTCAGTCCGCTGGCTTTCTACCAGACCAATCCGGAACAGGCGCTGCGGCTGTACGAGCAAGTGGAGCAACTGGCGCAGATTCGGCCCGAAGAGACCGTCTATGACCTCTATACCGGCACCGGCACCATCGCCCTGTTCGCAGGACGTAACGCCAAGAAAACCATTGGTATAGAATACGTGGAATCCGCTGTGGAGGACGCACGCAACAACGCACGCATCAATCATATTGAAAATGTAGAATTTGTCGCTGGGGACATGGCGAAAATCTTCACCGACGCCTTCATCGCCGCCCACGGGACACCCGATGTGGTCCTGACCGACCCGCCCCGGGCCGGCATGCATCCCCAGGTCATTGCACAACTGCTGAAAATCATGCCACAACGCATCGTCTACGTGAGCTGCAATTCGGCGACCCAAGCGCGGGACATCGCCCTGCTTTCCGAAAAATACGAGGTGACCGCCGTGCAACCGGTGGACATGTTTCCCCACACCCACCACGTGGAGAATGTGGCCCTGCTGCAACGCAAGGATGCAGCCGTCCAAGACACGCTCCCGGCAGCCATTTCGGAATGACAGCGGGCAACCGCAAGACCGTAAAGTTTCCTTCGGGCTTATGCCATAAAAAAGGGCGGCTTTAAAGCCGCCCTTGCGTTTTTTTTTAGATTTCTTTTTTCAGCCGCTCTGTCAGCAGGGGGACAATCTGGTGCACATCGCCCACTATGCCCAAGTCCGCCACGCTGAAAATGGGCGCGAACTTGTCTTTGTTGATGGCAATGATGAAACCGGATTCCTCCATACCGGCCAGATGCTGAATGGCTCCGCTGATACCGCAAGCCACGTACAGGGCGGGACGCACGGTCTTTCCGGTCTGCCCCACCTGACGTTCGTGCGGCATCACGCCCGCATCCACCATGGCGCGGGAAGAGGCCACTTCGCCACCCAGCACATCCGCCAGACGGCGCAAGGTCTGGAAGCCCTCCTTGTCGTGCACGCCCCGACCGCCGGAAACCAGCACTTTCGCTTCGGAAATGTCGGAACCGGATTTCTCCTTGCGGAGCGTTTCCACCAGACGCACCTTGAAGCGGTTAGCGTCGAACACGGGCGAGAACGCTGTCACCACACCTTTTCTTCCGGCATCCGCCGGACGTTTCCGCATCACGCCGGGACGCACCGTGGACATTTGCGGACGGTTGTCCGGACAAATGATGGTGGCCATGAGGTTGCCTCCGAAAGCGGGACGTGTCATGCGAAACTGGGGTTCGCCCTTACTCTTCTCATCCGCCACCACCTCCAGGCGCGTGCAGTCGGCCGTCAGGCCGGTACGCAGACGGGCGGCAAGCCTCGGCGCCAAATCCCGTCCGATGGTCGTGGCACCGTACAGCACAATGTTCGGCTTGTACTGCGCAATGATTTGGTAAAGGGCTTGGGAATAGGGTTCCGTCAGGTAATCCTTCAGTTCCGGCGCATCCGCCACTATCACTTCGTCGGCACCGGAAGCGATCAGGGCTTGCGCCTGCGCTTTGACACCGTGACCAAGCAGCACCGCCACCACTTTTTCCCCAAGAGTGTCGGCCAAATCGCGGGCTTTTCCCAAAAGTTCAAAAGCGACGGACTGCACGGCGCCTTCGCGCTGCTCGGCAAACACAAACACATTTTTGTAATCCTTTGTATCCATAACTTTTTGACTTTTAGATAAGATGTTTCTCTTTCAATGTATTCACCATAATTTCAACGGCTTCCTCCGCACAAGCCTCACACAGCTTGCCCGGAGCCTTCAAGGCCTTGGGGAAGGACTGGAACACCTTGGTGGGCGAACCGGACAAACCCAGTTTCGTCTCATCAACATCCAAACGGTCCGCACTCCAGACCTCCACTTCCCTGCTGTAGGCGTCGACAATGCCGGAAACCTGCATGTAACGGGGTTCGAAAGCCGAAGCCAACACCGTAAGCACGCATTTCCCCTCCACTTCCAAGGTCTGCACACTGTCCTCGTTCTCTTTCTTCACCCGCAGGCGGCCGTCCGCCAAACGCTCGGCACCCACCACGTAGGAGACCTGGGGCAAATCCAGATGCTCGGCCAGTTCCGGCCCCACTTGGGCGGTGTCGCCGTCTATCGCCTGACGACCCGCAATGACAAGGTCGAAATCCAAGGTGCGTATGGCTCCCGCCAAAGCGTAGGAGGTCGCCAAGGTGTCCGCCCCGGCAAACTTGCGGTCGGAAAGCAGAATGGCACGGTCCACGCCCATGGCAAAGGCTTCACGCAAAATCATATCGGCTTGGGGAGGCCCCATGGAAATCACCGTGACCTGCGCCCCGTAAAGCTCCTTGAAACGCAAGGCCAGTTCCAGACCTCCTTTGTCGTCCGGATTCATAATGCTCGGAATGCCCTCCCGAACCAAGGTGCCTTTCACCGGATCTATCCTGATTTCGGTAGTGTCCGGCACCTGTTTGATACAAACAATAATATGCATAGCTTTTTCTCCTTCCTATTTTTTAAACAATTGACCGGCGATGACCATCCGCTGCACTTCGGAGGTGCCTTCGTAAATCTCAGTGATTTTGGCGTCCCGCATCATGCGCTCCACAGGATATTCGCGGGTGTAACCATAACCTCCGTGGAACTGCACAGCCTTCGTGGTCACCTCCATGGCCGTTTCCGCCGCAAAGAGCTTGGCCATGGCGGCATCCGCCGAATAAGGCAGCTTGTTGTCCTTTTTCCACGCCGCGCTCCGCACTAACAGACGGGCGGCCTCCACCTTGGTCTTCAAATCGGCCATTTGGAACTGGGTGTTCTGGAAGGCGGCGATGGCCTGTCCGAACTGCTTGCGCTCCTTGGTGTACTTGACGGTCTCGTCCATCGCACCCTGCGCGATGCCCAAAGCCTGGGCGGCAATGCCGATACGGCCCCCGTCCAAGGTTTTCATGGCAAGGCCGAAACCTTTGCCCTGCTGTCCCAGCATGTTTTCCTTGGGCACTTCGCAATTCTCGAAAACCAGCTCGCAGGTCGCGCTGCCCCGTATACCCATCTTCAACTCCTTCTTGCCGATGGAGAAGCCCGGAAAGCCGCGTTCCACAATAAAGGCGGAAATTCCCTTGTTGCCCAAAGACTTGTCCGTCATGGCCATCACGATGAACACATCGGCGTAGGCGGCATTGGTGATGAAAATCTTGGTGCCGTTGAGTATCCATTTGTCCCCGGCATCCACCGCCGTGGTCTGCTGCATGGCGGCATCGGTTCCGGCATTGGGCTCGGTCAGGCCGAACGCGCCAATCCATTCGCCCGAAGCCAGTTTGGGCAGGTATTTCTGTTTCTGTTCCTCGGTGCCGTTCTCCAAAATGGGGGCCATGCACAAGGAAGTGTGGGCCGAGAGGACGACACCCGTAGTGGCGCACACTCTCGACAATTCTTCGACGGCCATGATGTACATTTGGACCGTACCGCCCGTGCCGCCGTATTGCTTCGGAATCGGGATGCCCATCAACCCGAGTTTGCCCATCTTTTCGACGGTCTCCATGGGGAAGCGCTCTTCCTCGTCGATCTCGGACGCGATCGGCTTTACTTCGTTCTCTGCGAATTCGCGGACCATCTTGCGAACAAGCAGCTGTTCCCTCGTCAGCTTGAAATCCATTCGTATTCTCCTTTGCCCTTACTTGTTGTACTTGAAGAAGCCCTCGCCGGTCTTGATGCCGAGC
>JAGAEQ010000052.1 GCA_017613015.1 Bacteroidales bacterium
ATTACCTTGAACTGAGAAGGTGCAAACAGTCCACGCCTTATGCGTGAACCTTTACACAAGCCCTTGCAGTTCATAGAAATTTCTCACGTTTCTTCCAGCAATAGGCAAGCATAACGCTTCGTGATTCCGTTTTGAAATCGGTTGCAAAAGTACCTAAAATTCCGATAAGGATGAAGGGGGAAAGGGGAAAAATGCGGTTTTGCGGTTTCCGATATGGGGGGAATGTTGCGGGAAGCCTAAAGCCGGTGAGGGTTTGTGTTTTTTGGGGTGGGTGCATAAAAAAACACAGGGCCGTGGCGAACCCTGTGTTTTTCTGTTGTTAGTTGTCGGTGTTAATTCCCTAAGCTGGCGCCGTCGCGTTGGGCGGTGGCTTTGGCTTCCAGGGCGGCGAAGGCGGTTTTGCGCTCTCCCTCCGTGTTCTGGTAGAACCTGGCTAACTGGGAGATGCGGTCGCAGATGGCGCGGTTGCGGTTCCAGTCCTCCCGCACGATGTCGGCTTTTTTGCCTTTGAAGCGTGCAAAATAGAGGTTTTCCAGCGTCATTTGGTCCACGTAGTCGTTGAAGAGCTTCAAACCGGCGTCCATGGCATCCGGCAGTTCGCATTTAAGGTAAAGCTCGCCGAGGTAGAGGTCCATGTTGTCGTAGGGGATGGTGTTCTGCGGGAACCATGCGTAGCAGAGATCCAGGGCTTTTTTCGCCTCTTGCATCCTTTGTTCAGCCACGTAGGCGTCGGCAAGGCGGAGCATGAACATCTTCAGGTTGGACACGGTGCGGGTGTAGTCTTCGCTGAAGTACACGTCAGTGCGGGCGTATTCCGAGAAGTCGAATTTCTTCACGTTTTCATACAGCACGTCCGGGTTGATGCGGCCGGGCAGCCCTCCGAGGGTGTTGGGGTTGTGCTCCTTCACCGGCACCAGGCGGTAGGCCAGTCCTTCCAGCTGGAAGTAGTCGTCCAGGCCGAAGAAGGATTCCGAGCTTGTGGTGGAGACATAGTAGATCGGACGCTCCCAGTTGTTGTTGGCCAGAATGTCCATCATGGCGATGTAGGCTTTGGACACAATCATGATGGTGTCTTTTTCGTTGGCCTGGTAAATCGTTTCGTTCGGCATCCGCCAGACGATGCGGTTCACGATGCGGTTGGAGTCGGAAGGATGCACGGTGCCGTTGGCCAGCACTTTGTCCTTGTCCACGTCCAAGTAGAAGTTGAGGGTGCGGATATAGGCCTCCCGTTTGTTGTTCTGCGGATTGAACATGATGTCTTTCATGACATTGCACAAGTTCTGCGGAGTCCGTATCTCGTTGCGGGCAATCAGCAGGTCGCGGGTGCCCTGTTGGTACATCTCCTTGGTCATTTGGATGGGGGCGGGTGCGCCTTCGTAGGCTTTCCGCTTCATTTGGTCAAGGTACCAGTCGGTGCCGGCCAAGGAAAGGTTGCAGATGCGCACGTCGGTGCGGTAGCCTTCCACTTCCTGCAAGTACCAGAGCGGGAAGGTGTCGTTGTCCCCGTTGGTGAACAGTATGGCGTTGGGGGCGCAGGAGTCTAAGTAGGCCTTGGCGATTTCGCGGGTGAGGTAGCGGTTGGAGCGGTCGTGGTCGTCCCAGTTCTGGGCTCCCATGACGGCCGGTACGCAGACACAGACCGCGGTGGCGGCTATGGCGGAGAAACCGGCGTTAAGCTTTTTCTGCAACAGATGGTAGATGGCGTACACTCCCAGTCCAATCCAAATGGCGAAGGCGTAGTCCCTTTCCCTGGGCTGGTAAGCGTACATGTTCAGGTAGATGCCGATGGCGATGCCGGTCATGACAAACAGGGCCATGACCACCATGCCGTTGTGCGAATCTTTCTTAAACTGGAAGAACAGTCCCGCCAAACCCAGCAGCAGCGGCAGAAAATAGTATTTGTTGTTGCCGGGGTTCTTCATGTGTTTGGGCATGTCTTGGGGTCCGAGACGGGCCTCGTCGAGGAATTTGACACCGGAGAGCCAGTTGCCGGTCCGTTGTCCTCCGAAACCCTGGTCCACGGTCTGCCGTCCGGCGAAATTCCACATGAAGTAGCGTGCGTACATGTAGCCCATCTGGTATTTCCAGAAGAATTTCATGTTTTCGCCGAAGGTGGGTTTGCGCGGCATGCGCTGTCCGCGGATGAATTCGTAGTCCTCCTGGATGTCCGCCCAGATTTTGTACTGGCGGATGCGGGCCCCTTCGCGGTTCCACATGCGGGGGAAGAGGGTGCAGTATTGGGGATTGTAGACGACTTCCGAGTTCTCGCGGCTGTCGCCGATGACGTATTTGCCGCGGATTTGCAGTTTGCCGTTGGCGTATTTTCCCTGATTTTCCTGCAAAAAGGCCTGCGCGTCTTTCTCCGAGAAGAAGGAGGCGACTTGCTGTCCGTTGTACAGGACCACGTAATTCTTCACGTAGGAGGGTCTTCCGTCTTTGTATCTGTCAATGGGGGAGTTGTAGTAGGGGCCGTAGACTAAGGGTGTTTTGCCGTACTGGTCGCGGTTCAGGTAGGCTAACAGAGCCACGGCGTCGTCCGGATTGTTCTCGTCTAAAGGCGTGTTGGCGTTGGAGCGGATCACCAGAATGAAGAAGGTGGAGTAGCCGATCAGAATGAAGGCAAAGCACAGGGTCAGGATGTTCAACAGGCGTTTTTTCGTTTTTTCCGAATACAGGATGCCGGCGACGATAAGGGCGGCAAGCACCAGGAAGTAAACGATGGCGCCGGTGTTGAAACCCGCGTGGAACCCATTGACGAACAGGCGTTCGAAAGCTCCCGTGAGCTTGACAATCCAAGGCACTATGCCCCACAGGATCAAGGCAATCATCACAAAAGAGAGCAGCAGCGCGTAAATCACGCCTTTGGTGGTCGGTTTGTATTTGCGGTAGTACACCACCAGTACCATGGCGGGCAGGGTCAGCAAATTCAGCAGGTGAACGCCGATGGAAAGCCCGACGAGGTAGGCGATCAGTATCAGCCAGCGGTAGGAGCCGTTGTCGTCGGCGACCTCGTCCCATTTCAGGATGGCCCAGAAAACCAAGGCGGTGAAGAAGGAAGACATGGCGTAGACCTCGCCTTCCACCGCCGAGAACCAGAAGGTGTCGGAGAAGGTGTAGGCCGCCGCGCCGATGAGTGCGCTTCCGAAAACGGCAATCATCTGGTGAACAGACAATTCCGAATTACTTTTAAGGGCGATGCGCTTGGCGAACAGGGAGATGCTCCAGAAAAGGAACATGATGGTGAGGCCGCTGCACAAGGCGGACATGCGGTTGATGCAGATGGCGATATGCGCTGCGTCCTGGGCGAACATCGCGAACAGGCAGCCAATCAGCTGGAAGGTCGGCGCCCCGGGAGGGTGACCGACTTGCAGTTTGCAGGCGGTGGCGATGTATTCGCCGCAATCCCAAAAGCTGACGGTGGGTTCCGCTGTCAGGAAATAGACCATGGTTGCCAGCAGGCCGACAATCCACCCCATGACGGTGTTGATGATTTTGAACTTTTTATCCATTTGCATAATATTTTATGTATGTTTCTGACATCAAAGTCCCGACGGTATTTTTCTGATTTGTCGCTCGCAAGGGCGAAAACGCCCGACTTGCGCCCCGTCAGGGCGAATTTGCAAAGATAAGCAATTATGGAATACTTTTGTCCGGAAAGAGGGATAAAAAAAGCGGTTTGTCACCGCTCGCGGGGAAATCCCCGGCTATTCTTTGTCCTTTCCGTTCTGCCGCTTCTCCAGTCGGTGCTCTATCCATTTCAGCAGCCAGTTGGTGATGAGGATGGCGGCGGACGAGACCATGGCCTCCCGCCACAGCCCGTAGCCGCAGAGGCAGCCCACTGCTGCGGAGCACCACAGGGTGGCCGCCGAATTCAGGCCGTGAATGGAAACACCGTCTTTGAGGATGACCCCGGCGCCGAGGAAACCTATGCCGGTCACCACTTGGGAAAGCACCCGGAGGTTGTCGTTGTTTACCGGGCCGCCTTGCAGCATGGCGGTAGTGATGAGGCTTTCTGAAATCAGGATGAAGGTGCATGCGCCGACGGCCACTAAGGTGTTGGTGACCAGTCCCGCGTTGCGCTTGCGGATTTGGCGTTCCAGACCGATGAGAAAGCCGAAGAAAAGGGCGGTCGCAATCCGGAGAATGTAGGTTTGAAGGTCCATGGCTCGCTACAGCGCTTCGAATTGTCCTAAGAAACGGATGTCGTTTTCGAAGAACAGACGGATGTCCTTGGTTTTGTACAGTTGCTGTGTGGTGCGCTCCACGCCGATGCCAATGGCGAAACCGCTGTACTTTTCCGGGTCGATGCCGTTGAGTGAAAGCACGTTGGGGTCCACCATGCCACAGCCGAGAATCTCCACCCAGCCGCTGCCCTTGCAGATGTTGCAGCCTTTGCCGTTGCAGATGTCGCAGCTGATGTCCATTTCGGCGGAGGGTTCGGTGAAGGGGAAATAGGAGGGGCGCAGGCGGATGCGGCGGTCCTTGCCGAACATTTCACGGACAAAGAAGTCTAAGGTCTGTTTCAGGTCGGCGAAGGAAATGTGCTCGTCGATGCAGAGAATCTCCACCTGGTGGAAAATGCAGTGCGCCCTTGCCGTGATGGCCTCGTTGCGGAACACGCGTCCCGGGCAGACCACACGTATGGGCGGACGGTTGGCTTCCATGACCCTCGCCTGCACCGGAGAGGTGTGGGTGCGCAGCAGCACGCCCGGATCCACGAAAAAGGTGTCCTGCATGTCGCGGGCCGGATGTTCCGGCGGGAAGTTCAGGGCGCCGAAATTGTGCCAGTCGTCCTCGATGTCGGGGCCTTCCGCCACCGTATAGCCTATTTTTTTGAACACGTCGCAAAGCTGCCGCGTCACGATGGAGATGGGGTGCCGCGCGCCCAAGGGGATGCGGTTGGCCGGACGGGTCAGGTCCGGGGTTTCCCGTTGCTCCGCATGCGCCGCCTCGTAGGCGGCTTTCAGGGCGGCATATTTCTCCAATACGGTTTGTTTCAGATGGTTGATTCCTTGTCCGAAGTCCTTGCGCTCGGCGGGCGGAATGTTTTTGATTTCGTCAAACAGGGCAATCAGCAGGCCTTTCTTGCCCAAGAATTTGGAACGGAACTGTTCGATTTCCTCTAATTTTTCGGAACGGAACTGCTCGATTTCCTCCCGGAATTTCTCGATGTTGGTCATGGTACGTTTTTTTTATTCTTCGACCTTGATGGATAGTATCAGCACGTCCTCCACGGGGCGGTCGTCGCGGTTGGTGCTTACGGCGGCGATTTTGTCAATGACGGAAAGGCCTTCCACCACTTCCCCGAACACCGTGTAGTTCATGTCCAGAAAAGGCGTGCCGCCTATGGTGCGGTACAGGTTGCGCTGCTGGGGCGTGTAGTTCAGCCCGTATTGGCGGCAGATCATGTCCAGCTGCTCGTCCGTCCAGGCTTTGCCCTGCACAATGTAGAACTGGGAGCCGGAGGAGGCTTTCTGCGGGTTGTTGTCCCTCGCCGCGGCCAGGGCCCCTTTCTTGTGGATCAGTGTCTGGTTGAATTCGGCGGGCACGGTGTAGCCGGGGCCTCCCATGCCGAGGTGTTTGGTCGGGTCTGCCTTGCGGGAGTCCGGATCGCCGCCTTGAATCATAAAGTCTTTGATGACCCTGTGGAAAAGCAGTCCGTCGAAATAGCCTTCTTTGGCGAGTTTGACAAAATTGTCCCGGTGGAGCGGCGTCTCGTTGTACAGTTTCACCTTCATGACGCCTTTGGTGGTCTCAATGGTAAGCATCACTTGTTTTTCTTTTGTGGTTTGGGAATCGGTTTTCGTGGCGGTGTGCTGCGCCTCCGCGACCGGAAGGCCCGTCAGCAGGAGGAGGCTTATCAGCGTGGGAATGACAGTTCTGCGCATTGCATTCGTTTTAGTTAAAAAAATCCGGAAAAACCCGGTATGGTATCGTTTTTTCTTATACTTTTGCAAAGTCGAAAAAGTTTGCAATATTACCACTTTTTTGGATACGGACAAATGTTTTTTTGGATTTAATTTTTCAACACGCCATAAACTTGCAGCAAAATGAGAAAGACTTTCGGAATCCTGATGATTGCAGCCGCTGTGCTGACCTTTGCCTCCACCTTGTTTTCCTGTCGTAAAGATTCGGATTGCAAAGCGGTGATCACCGCGCGTTACTTGAGGGACGGTCGTGCCGCGGAGCCTGCCGCCGGTTGCTCGATTACCATAGGGGAGTCGGATTATTCGGACAGTGTGCGCTTTGTTGGCGTGACCGATGCCGAAGGGCGTCTGGAGCACACCTGGCGCAACGAGGCCAAATTGAAAGTGGTCGCCGAAATCGACGGACACTCCGGCATGGCCATGCTGCAACTGGTGAAGGGGGAGACCGTGGAGCAGGAAGTGCTGATACCGGTCAACTAAGCGATGCCCTCGGTCTACATCCATATCCCTTTTTGCCTCACAAAGTGTACGTACTGTAATTTTTACTCCGTTACGCGCTGCGGAGAGCTGCCGCTTTTTTTGGACTGTCTGCGGCGGGAGCTGCGCCTGCGTGCGGCGGACTGGACCTTCGGGCCCCTTTCCTCCCTGTATGTCGGCGGCGGAACGCCTTCCCTGCTTTCCCCGGGGGAGATTCAGCGCCTGCTGGAGGAGGTCGCGGAGCTGTACGGTTTGCAGGAGGGGGCGGAAATCACCCTGGAGGCCAATCCCAACCATTTGACGGAGGACTACGTGCGTACCTTGAGGGATACGGCGATAAACCGGCTGAGCATAGGCGTGCAGAGCCTTTCGGACGAAGTGCTCAGGCGTATCCGCAGGCAGCACACGGCCCGTCAGGCAGAGGACGCATTGGCCTTTGCGGAGAAATACGGTTTCACCAACCTTTCCGCTGATTTGATTTACGGGCTTCCGGGCAGCAGCTTGGCGCAATGGGAGCGGGATGTCCGCCGCCTTTCCCGGCTGCCGCACCTCTCATGCTACCAGCTGACCTTGGAAGAGGGGTCGGCTTTGCAGCGGCAGTGCGCCAAGGGCTTGGAGCGGCTGCCGTCGGAGGAGGAGACGGACAGGCAGTTCGCCTGTCTGCTTTCGCTGCTTTCGGAGGCGGGCTTCACCCGTTACGAGGTTTCCAATTTCTGCAAGGGGGAGGCCTGGTCCCGTCACAACATGGCGTATTGGGAAGGAGAACCCTACTTCGGCTTCGGTCCGGGCGCCCATTCCTTTGTCCCGCACCGCCGCCGTTGGAACGTGGCGGATGTCGCGCGCTATGCCGCCGCCCTTTCCGTTCCGGTGCCGACCGACACTTCCTGGTATGAGGAGGAACTGCTCACTCCGGATATGGAATACGAAGAGTATGTGATGCTTGGGCTGCGCACCTTCCGTGGCTGCGAGCTGGAACGGGTCCGCCGCCAGTGGGGCGAGGAACGGCTGCGCCACCTGCTTGCCCAACTGCGTCTTTTCCCCGCATCCCATTACCGTTTGTCCGCCGGCCGCCTGGTGCTGACGGAGGAGGGGTTGCGCTTCGCCGACGCGGTGGCGGCCTCCTTGTTCGTATAGTTTTTTTCGCGCAAAAAAAATCCGCCGCAACGCGTATACATTGGAGTTTATTTAGTACTTTTGCTTTCTATTTTGTGCCCTGTTCCGTCCTGTGATGGGACAGGCGGCGCACGAAGTGCGCCCGGAGGTGAAGCTATGGACAAAACGCTTTTTTGGAACCGTTTGGAATATGCCTGCATGCTGCTGCTGTGCGCGGCCATCCCCATGAATTGGAGGTGGGCCTCCTATGCCATGATTGCCTTGTGCGTGATTGGCGTGGGAAAAGCGGTCGGTCTGCGCGGCGCGGGGAATGCCTTCCCCTGGAAGTGGCGGGCGCTGTTCGCCTTGCTGTTTGCCTCGGTGTATCTGTGGTATGCCGCCAGCGTGCTTTGGTCGGAAAATCTGCCGGAGGCGTGGCGCATGTTGGACAAGAAGCTGCCTTTCCTGCTTTTTCCCTTGTATTTTTTCCTTTCCGCACCCCAACTCAGCGTCCGTCAGCGGCAGGCGCTGTTTTATGTGCTGGCGGGGAGTGTTGTGGCGGTGTTTCTGGCGAACGCCGCTTTTGCCTTTTACGATGTGAGGAGCGGCAAGGCCGGAATGGAGCGTTTCTTTAACGCGCAGCTGTTGGGCATTTATTACGTGCATCATACCTATATGTCCATGTACGCCTGTTTCGGCTTTGCGTTCTGCATGCTGGAATGGCAGCGGGAAGGGAGCCTTCTCCGCCGTGTCGCGGATGTCTTCTTGGCCCTGCTGCTGGCGGTGTTTGTCGTGCTGCTGGAGAGCCGGGCGGGCTTGCTTTGTTTGCTGTTGTTGCTGCTGTATGTTTTTGTCCGTTGGGTTTTCCTGCGGAAAAAATATCTTCAAGGCGGTTTGCTTGCGGCGGCTATGCTGCTGCTCGGGGCTATTGTTTGCGTGAGTGTTCCCCGTGTCACGGAATGCCTGGGACAGACGCTGAAAAGCCTTTCGTCCGAAAACGAACCGGACTGCCGGGTGGTGCAGGCGCAGGCTTACCGTCCCTGCCTGAAACGCCACTTGTGGATAGGGGTGGGCTGCGGCGACCGCATTGACACCTTGCAGGCTTGTTTCGCCGGGGAGCAGGAGGCCTTGCTGCTGCAGGTGGAGCCCGTTCCCGATGCGGATTCGCTCACTTTTGAGGAGGAGCGCGACTATTGCATGGTCATTTTGGGCTACCATCTGTTTTTCTACGATCAGTTGCACGGGAACCCCTGGGTGGACAGCGTGGCGGACACCTACCATTGCGACCGGGCCTCCGTGGAAAGGGTGCTGTACCGTTACCTGGTGTTGGATCGGGCGGTGAAGCATACGTATAATGCGCATAACCAATATGATGACACGCTGATAGCCACGGGTCTCCCCGGCTTGCTGCTGCTGCTGTGCTATGTGATGGCGCCGGTGGCCCTGTGGTTTGGAAAACGCCGTTTCGATCCCTTGTTCGCCTGTTTTTTAGGCGTTTTTGCCTTCAATGCCTTTTTCGAGTCCGTGCTGGAAAAGCAGGCAGGCATACTGTTTTTCCTGTTTGTGTACGGACTGTTGTTCATAACCCAATTTTCCCCGCATGTTTATTCTCCGACAATTCATCCAAGAACACGTGACGCATCGTCCGGGGAGCCTGTTTGAGGCGGATTTGCAGAACCATGCCGAAGCCATTTCGGCGGCGGTCGCCGGACGCTCCGTTTGCGTGGTGGGCGGCGCCGGTTCCATAGGCTCCGCCTTTATCAAGGCCTTGCTTCCTTTCCGTCCGCGCTCATTAGTGGTGGTGGACTTGAACGAAAATGCCTTGGCCGAGCTCACCCGGGATTTGCGCAGCGCCTACGGGCTGGAGGTCCCCGCCGACTACCGCGCCTACACCCTGCATTACGCGGACCCCATTTTCGCCCGGATTTTCCGGGAGGGGCATGGTTTTGACATAGTGGCCAACTTTTCCGCCCACAAGCATGTGCGTTCGGAAAAAGACAAGTACTCCGTGCAGGCGCTGTTGGAGAACAACGACCTTAAGGCCAAGCGGTGGATGGATTTGCTGTGCGAGTACCCGCCGCAGCGGTTTTTCTGCGTGAGCACCGACAAAGCGGCCAATCCGGTCAATATCATGGGGGCGAGCAAACGCCTCATGGAGGATATGGTGATGGCCTACCGCGACCGTTTTCCGGTCACCACGGCGCGTTTCGCCAATGTGGCTTTCAGCCAGGCCTCCCTTCCGGACGGATGGATGCAGCGGCTGCTCAAAAAGCAGCCTTTGGTGGCGCCTACCGATGTCAAACGCTATTTCGTGAGTCCGGAGGAAGCCGGGCAGCTCTGCCTGATGGCCTGTACCTTAGGACGTAGCGGCGAAATTTTCTTCCCGAAGCTGCATGAGGGACAGCAGCGGCGGTTTACGGAAATCTGCGACGCCTTCGTGGCGGCGCAGGGCATGGAGAAGGTGACTTGCGGCAGCGCGGAGGAGGCGCGGCGTTTTGCGGCGGAAATGCCTTACGGGAACCGTCGCTACCCTGTGTTCTACGCGCCTTCGGACACGACGGGGGAGAAGGCTTTTGAGGAGTTTTACGTTGCCGGGGAGCGGACGGACATGGAGCGTTTCGCCGCGATGGGGGTGATTGTGGATTCGCCCCGCAAGCCCCTGACGGAAGTGGAGGCTTTTTTCCGGCAGCTGGAAACCTTGTTTGCCGGGGAGTTCTCCAAGGAGGATGTGGTCAGGCTGCTGCAAGGCTATTTGCCGCAGTTTGTCCATGAGGAAAAGGGGAAATCATTGGATCAGAAAATGTAAAACACAGGTTTTCATGGCATACCGTATTCCTTTATTTGATTTGAACTTTGATGGGCGCGAAGCGCAGGCGGCCTATGACACCATACAATCGGGCTGGATTTCCACCGGTCCGAAAAACGAGCTGCTGGAACAGATGTTCCGGGAGTGGTGGGGCGTGTCTTATGCCGTCAGCGTCACCAACTGCACTTCGGCGCTGCATTTGTGCGCCTTGGTGTGCGGTCTCGGCCCCGGGGACGAGGTGATTGTCCCTTCGCTGACTTTCGCCGCTTCCGTCAACAGCATACGTTACACGGGGGCCACGCCGGTGTTCTGCGACATTGCCGGTCCCGAGCACATCAACATCGACCCGGAGGAGGTGGAAAAGCTCGTCAGTCCGAAAACCAAGGCGGTGGTGGTGGTGCACATGGCGGGTTTCCCGGCCAGGATGGATGCGCTGATGACTGTCGCCAAACGCCACAACCTGAAAGTGATAGAGGATGCCTGCCACGGGCCGCTGTCGGAGTGGAAGGGCCGTAAACTGGGGACGATAGGCGATTGCGCCGCGTTCAGTTTCTTTTCCAACAAGAACATCAGCACCGGAGAGGGCGGCATGTTCATCACCAACAACGAAGAAATGGCGCAAAAGGCGCGCCTGCTGCGCTCCCACGGCATGACCACCATGTCCTACCAGCGCGCCAGCGGACACGCCACCACCTACGACATTCTGGCTTTGGGCTACAACTACCGCATGGACGACATTCGCGCCGCCATCGCCATAGAGCAGCTGAAGAAACTTCCCGATGACCTGGAGGCCCGCGCCAGGGTGCGTCGGCGCTATGAGGAGCTGCTTTCCGGCGTGAAGGGCGTGGTGGTGCCTTTCAAGGGTTGGGGGGAGTTCGCAAGCAACTATATTTTCCCGATTGTCCTTACCCAGGGCGACGCCGCTTACCGTGACGCTGTGAGGGAGAAGCTGCACGCCGCAGGCGTGCAGACCAGTGTGCATTACCCGGCTGTGCACCGCTTTTCGATTTACAGGGATTTTCCTGCCGATTTGCCGCAGACCGAGTTCGTGACCGATCACGAGATTACGCTGCCCATGTATGCGGCTTTGACGGAAGAACAGCTTGTTTTTATAGCGGAAACTTTAACGGAAGCCTTGCATGGATAAAAAGTCCATCCTTGTTTTCGGTCTGGGCGAGCTGCAACGCTCCATCATCCGGAAAGCCCGGCGGAAAGGCCTGTTCACCATTGGCATAGACCCTTGCGCCGATGCGGTTTCCAAGGATGAGGTGGATGTTTTTGAAGTGGTTGGGGGCCAGGATTTTGAAAAGACGATGGAGGTGGCCCGGAAATACGGTGTCTCGGCTATCGTCACGGCGGCGGCTGACAAGCCTTTGGTGATGATGGCCCGTGTGGCCCGGGAGATGGGCTTTCCCTTTTTCTCGGTGGAGACCGCGCAATGGACCACGGACAAATACCAGATGAAACAGCGTTTTATGGAAAACGGCATTCCCTGCGCCCGGGGCCGCTTGATTGCCAAGGCGGAGGAAGCCAAAGGTTTGTCCTATCCGCTGATGGTGAAGCCGCGAGACAATTCCGGCAGCCGTGGGGTGAAGCGCTGCGCTTCGGAAGAGGAGCTGCAAGCTTCCGTGCAAGAGGCCCTTGCCTATTCGAAATTGGACACCGTCCTTGTGGAGGAGTGCATCGAAGGGCAGGAGTACAGCATTGAGGGGCTGCATTACGACGGCAAGTCGGAAGTGATACAGTTCACCGAAAAGCTGACCACCGCCTATCCATACTCTGTGGAGCTGGCGCACAAACAGCCCGCTAATCTCACGGAAGGGCAGCAGGAGCGTATTCGCGCTTTGGTCGCCCGACTGGCCGACTGCCTGCATTTTGAATGCTGTGCTTCGCATACAGAATTAAAAATCAACGAAAAAGGAATTTTTATCATAGAAACCAGTCCGCGATTGGGCGGCGATTACATCACTTCCGACTTGGTGCCGCTTTCCACGGGTATCGACATGGAGGAACAGCTGCTGCATATCGTCTTGGGTGAGAAAGTGGACACGCGGACGGGACGTGCGGACAAGGCTTCGGGCGTGCGCTTTTTCAGTCTGCCGGAAGGCAAAGTGACACAGATTGCCCCGGATATCCGGACGCTTGTCTCCCGGCCCGGGGTGCATGCCTTCTCGTTGAAACTGAAAGAGGGAAACATGGTGCATCAGATTACGAACAGCCTGAACCGTTACGGGGAGGTGATCGTAAGCGGAGAGAACCGTTGTGCGGTGGACAAGCTGTTGGAGGAGTGCAACCAGGCATTGGAAAAGGGGATAAGCATCGAAGGGTGCTGAGTTTTCCCGTGTATGAACAAACAGGCATTCAGATGAAAACAATTGTGGTTTTCGGTGCGACAGGCAAGGTGGGCTGCTATACCGCCTTGTATTTGAAGGAAAAAGGATACGACGTGCTGGCTGTTGGGCGGCGTGCGAGCGACCATGGCTTTTTTGCGGACTACGGTATTCCGTATGTCTCCATGGACATGCTGGATGCGTCCGCCTACGGGAAATTGCCCCAGTCGGGGGTGTACGGCGTGGTTCACATGGCGGCTGTCCTGCCCGCCACGATGCAAGGCTATGATCCCTATGCCTATGTGCGCTCCAACCTTGACGGGACGCTTCGTGTGCTGGACTATGCCGTCAAAGCCGGGGTACAGCGTTTTGTGTTTCCGAAGTCCTGGTCCGACATCACCTATCTGACCGGAACGCTCACCCCCATTCCTGCCGATGCGCCGGTCCGCTTTCCGTTGGACAATGACCACACGGTGTACGCCATTACGAAGAACGCCGCTTGCGACATCCTACAGCATTATGCGGTGAAATACGGCTTCAAATACTACGTGCTGCGCTTCCCCAACATTTTCTGCTACCATCCGAACCCGACCTATTTTGTGGACGGGGTGAAACGCTGGACGGGGCAGCGGGCGATCATAGAGCAGGCCCGGAAAGGGGAGGATATCGAGTTATGGGGAAATCCGGAAGCGGCCCGCGATGTGTTTTATGTGAAAGACTGCACGCAGATTATTGAGAAATGTTTGTCGGCAAATGGAGAGAGTGGCATTTATAACGTGGGTACCGGTTGGGTGGTGAACCGCCGCGACCAGATACAGGGCCTCATCGATGTGTTCGGCGACCGGCGCCATCCTTCGAAAATTGTCGTCCGGCCGGACAAGCCCGATTCGCCCGTTTATTTGTTGGACATCTCAAAGACCATAGCACAGTTGGGCTACAGGCCCGCATACGATTACATGACCTACCTCAAGGATTTGAAAAAAGAAATGGAGCAGAACCGTTTTGAGAAGCTTTGGGGAAAGGAGAGCGATTATACACAAGGCTTATGATACCGAAGATTCAGGACAGGACGGTCGCGCTTTCCGTTTCCTTGCTGGATGCGATGAAGCAGATGGACCGTCTGGGGGTGAAAATCCTTTTCGTTTTTTCCGGTGAGCGCTTCGAGGGGCTGCTGACCATAGGGGACATACAGCGTGCGCTGATCAAGGGAGTGCCCATGTCGGAGCGGGTCGCCCGCATTCTGGACAAAAACAAGATTTATGCGTGGACGGGCGATTCCGAGGAAACCATACGGGAGAAAATGCGCAGCCTCCGTGCGGAGGCCATGCCGGTGCTGGACGAGGAGGGCAATCTGAAGGATGTCTGGTTCTGGAAGGATGTGTTTCTGAAAAACGAGGCTCCCGCCCGCGAATCCCTGGATTTGCCCGTGGTTGTCATGGCCGGGGGGCAGGGTGCCAGACTGAAGCCCATCACCAATGTGATTCCCAAGCCTTTGGTGCCTATCGGGGAGAAAACCATTTTGGAAGAGATTCTGGATCAGTTAGAAAGCATTGGGTGCCGCCGCTTTTTCCTTTCGGTGCGCTACAAAAGCGAAATGGTACGCTTTTACCTGAGTCAGTTGGAGCACCGCTACGACGTGACTTTTCTGGAAGAGGACAGGCCCATGGGGACCATCGGAAGCGTTTCCCAGTTGGCGGGCCGTATGGAAACACCCTTTTTCGTGTCCAATTGCGACATTCTGATTGATCAGGACTACCGCGACGTGTACGATTACCATTGCGGCAACCGCAACGATTTGACCATGGTCACGGCGGTGAAGACCCTGCGGATTCCCTACGGGGTGGTGGAGACCGGGCCGGACGGGCTGATGAGCGCCCTGAAGGAGAAGCCGGAAAGCGCCTACCGCATCAACACGGGGGTGTACTTGCTCAATCCGGAGCTGGTGCAGGAGATTCCCACCGGTGTCAGCTACAACATGACCGATCTGATGGAGAAAATACGCCGCAGGGGAGGGCGTGTCGGCTGTTTCCCTGTGAGCGAGAAGGCGTGGAAGGACATGGGCGAGTGGGAAGAGTATTTGAAACGCATACAAGGAAGATAGCGTCCGATGGAAAAGAAGGGGAAAACGATGCGCCTGCTGATGGTTGTCGGTTGCGCCAACGACATTTTTGTCTACTACCTGACCCGCTGGCTCAAAGCCTCCATGCCGGTCGAAATCGATTTGTTCGAATTCTGGCCGAGCAGGCAGCAGAACTATTCCACCGATGCCGTCGGTTGTGTCGGTTCGGGCAGTAATGCCTCTTGGCTTTGCCGTTCCCCTTTCGCCTCCTTTACCGGAGCCTTTGTGTGGCGGCGGCAGCTGCTCCGCTTTTTGAAGGGGCGGCATTACGATGTGATTCATTTCCACTGGATTTCCGCCCCCGTGGTATTGGTCAAGGGCTTGCACGCTTACGCGGAGCGCGTGTTCGCCACCTTCTGGGGTGGCGAACTGGAGCAGCAGCGGCTGCTGCGCTCCCACCGCCGCTACCTGTCCCGGCTGCACTGCTTTATGCGGCAGGTGGACGCGGTGGTCAATTCCGGTTCGTTCCGGGACAAGTTCCAGACCGCCTTTCCGGAATATGCGGGCCGGTATTTCATCGGGGAGTTCGGCTCTGCCGTGATGGAGGAAATCTACCGTCTGACGGATGCGGGGGAAACGGCGCTTGCGCGTCAGAAGTGGCATGTCCCCGAGGGGAAGGTTTCAGTGATGGTTGGGTATAGCGGCAAGGAGCTGCACCAGCATTTGCAGGTGATTGAGGCTTTTCGCAGGCATCCGGAATGGCAGGGACGCTTTCATCTGCTGGCGCCCATGACCCGCAGCGCGGATCCGGTGTATGTGACGCAGGTGGAGGAGGCCTTGCGGGCTTCCGGATACAGCCATACGCTGGTCAGGGACCGTTTCCTGACAGAACCCGAGATGGCGGCCCTGAGGGTGGCCACCGATGTGGTGTTTCAGGCCTCCCGCTTCGACGGTTTTTCCCGCAGCATCATCGAGTGCCTGTGCGCCGGTTCGCTTTTAGTGTACGGGAATTGGCTTCCCTATCAGGGATATTTGGAGGAATACGGCTTTTTCGCCCTGCCCATGGAAAGTGTGGAGGAGGGGGTGTGCCTGGCTGCCGCTGCATCGGAGCGTGCCGGCGCCTATGCGAAGGAGCTGGACGCGAATGCCACGCACGGTCGCGGGCGTTTTGTCTGGTCGGCATGTGTTGAAAATTGGGTGGCGGCCTATCAGTCGGAAACAAAATGAAACGTTTTTTCAAGGATTTTCTGATTTACGGCGTGGCCGGTATCCTGGGGAAAATCGCCGCCGTGTTGCTGATGCCGATATACACCGGCATTCTGACACAGGAGGAATACGGTGCCATGGCCTTGATTCTGCTGTGCTATGGCGTCATTGATTTGTTCGCCAACCTGAATATACATTCCGGCGTCGCCCGGGATTACTATGAGCCGGGCATACGGCGTTCCGGCTTGGTCTCCACCGGTTTCTTCTCCATTCTGACCATTGCGGTGGCCGTGGCCGCCTTGCTTTTGTGCAGCCGTCACTTTTGGATGGACAGCGTGATCGGCCTGGACCGGAAGTACGAGCAGGCGTTTGTGGTCATGCTGTGCAGCGTGCCCTTCGGTAGTTTGCAGTCCTATTTTTTCCTGCTTACCCGTTTCAAGAAAAAGCCGGTGCTCTACGTGGTCGGCACGCTGATCAGTCTGTTTATCCGTCTGGGCATTTCCATTTATGGGGTGGTGTGCCTGCGGGCGGGCATCGTCAGCATTTTTGTGGGCGGATTATGTGCGGAGTTTTTCAGTATCTGTTTTTTCGGTGTCATCAATCGGGAGGACCTGCGTTTCTCCTTCCGGTGGGATTACCTGAAACGCGCCCTGCTGTATGCGCTGCCCACCCTGCCTGCGATTTTGGCCGGATGGTTGGACACTTCCCTCGGACAAGTGCTGATTGGCAGGCATTTCTCGGTGGCAGAGTTGGGGGTCTATTCGGTGGCGGTCAGCTTAGCCTCGGTGTTTACGCTGATAAGCACGGCATTCAATAACATCTGGTCCCCGTATTTGTTTGAAAATTACCGGCGGGAAGGTTTCACGACGGAGGTGCGCCGCCTCTTTACGGTGATTGTGCTGGGATTGATAGTCGTCAGTGTGCTGCTTTCCTTGCTGTCCAAACCGATAGTGCTGCTGTTGAGCACTCCGGCCTATGCGGACGCGGCACGCTACCTGACGCTGCTCTGCCTGCCCATGAGCGTGTACCTGCTTTTCCCCTTCGCCAGCGCGGGGGTTTCCATTAGCCGTGACACTAAGCACATCGGCATCGCCTATCTGTGCGGCACCGGCATGAATCTGCTCTTTTTGTTTCTTACCATCGGCCGTTGGGGCATTGTGGCCGTGCCTTTGTGCCTGACCCTTTCCCGGGTGACTTCTTACGCCTATCTGTATGGTGTCTCCCGGAAAAAAACGGGTTACCGTCTGCCCAATGCCTTGCTGCTCTTGCTGGCGCTGCTGCTGGCTGGCTGCTATCTGCTAAAATAGAACCCACCTTAATGGATTTGCTGTTGGATATTAACGAGAACTTCTGAGAAGTATGAAATACGAAAATACATTCAAAGCGATAGACCAGATTCTTTGGAAGGAGCAGGGTTGTGGTAGTGAGTTGGACTATCTGGAGCAGAAATCATGGATGCTGTTTCTGAAATACCTTGATGACCTTGAAACGGAACGTGAGGATGAAGCGGAACTGGAAGGCAAGACCTACAAGCGGCTGGTATCTGGTTTCTATCGTTGGAGCCAGTGGGCTACGCCTAAGAAGAAAGACCCCGTGACGGGCAAGATGGTGTTGGACACCGTTAATGCCATGAGTGGTGACGACCTTGTGGAGTTTGTTGACCAGAAACTCTTTCCATACCTGAAAGACTTCCAAAATACTGCAGCATCTACCGATACGCTTGAATACAAGATAGGTGAAATCTTTGGTGAGCTGCATAAC
>JAGAEQ010000053.1 GCA_017613015.1 Bacteroidales bacterium
CATCTTCAGCATCCACCTGTTCCTGGTCATTGGCGGGCGCGGTCTCGTTCTGCGCGTAAGCCACATTAGACATACCAAAGGTCAGACAACCTGCAATCGCGAATAGTGCAATTAGTTTTTTCATAACGTTGTTAAGGTTTAATTTCGTTAATTAATTAACTGTGTACGTAAAATTTTACTAAGATGATGGCGGAGAGACAGGGATTCGAACCCTGGAAGCGCTTTTGGCACTTACACACTTTCCAGGCGTGCTCCTTCGACCACTCGGACACCTCTCCGTAAGCCTTTTTTCATCCGTTCCGGACGTGAAAATGATCACGCAAAAGTAGGCATAATATAAATATGATCAACGTATTTTTCCAAAAAAAAATCAGGGGGGATTTTCGGCCTGATATTCTGACAGATTTACTTACTCATGAAGCCCGAAGAGATTTTTCGCGTTGGCGGTGGTGGCTTCCGCGACGGCTTCGATGGAAAGATTTTTCAGCTCGGCCACCTTTTCCGCTATAATCGGGATGTGGCGGCTGGTGTTGCGCTGCCCCCGGTAGGGCACGGGGGGCAGGAAGGGCGAATCGGTCTCCAGCACAAGGTGTTCCAGGCCGGTTTGCCGCACTACCTCCTGCAATCCGGAATTTTTGTAGGTGAGGGTGCCGCCCACGCCGATAAGGAAGCCTTTCCCTATGACCAGGCGGGCTTGCGCGGCGTCTCCGGCGAAGCAGTGGAAAATCCCCCGTATCGGCCGTTTCAGCTGTTTCAGCACGCTCCAGAGCTCATCGAAAGCCTTGCGGCAGTGGATGATGGCGGGCCGGTCATGCTCCTGGGCGAAGCGCAGCTGCTCGTACAGCGCTTTTTGCTGCGCTTCCGCGTAGGTCTTGTCCCAATACAGGTCCATGCCGATTTCCCCTATGCCGACAAAGTTTGCCTCCCCCCAATGGCTGAACAGGGAGGCCAGTGTTTGGGCGTAGTCTTCGCGCACTTCGCTCGGATGCAGCCCGAGCATGGGGTAGGCGAAAGGGTGGCCCGCGCAGCAGTCCAGCATGGGGCGCAGGCTGTTTTCATCGATGTTGGGATAAAAAAGGTACTTCACCCCCGCGTCCGCGCATTGTTGCAGCACTTCCTCCCGGTCTGTGTCAAACGCCTCCAAGTAAAGGTGGGTGTGGGTGTCTGCAAAAATGTTCATTGTTGTAAAACAGGTAGTTGAAACAATGGGCGGAAATCCTCTTCCGGAAGGGCCAGGTAGGTGTTGATGCCGAAGCTGTCGGCGATGTCCGTGTTGGCCCGGCTGTCGTCGATGAACAGGGCCGTGGCCGGATCTATGCCGGAATCCGCCAGCATGCGTTCGTAAATGCCGGGGTCCGGCTTGCAGATTCGCATCTGGTAGGACAGGTAGCAGCGGTCGAAATAGTCTTCGAAGCGCCGGCCTTCCTGACGGAAGAACTTTTCCTTGCAGAAATTGAAGCACAGCTCGTTGATATTGCTCAGCAGGTACACTTGAAAGCGTTTCCGCAGTTGGCGGAGCAGTTGCAGCTTGTACAAGGGGAGTTCAATCAGAAAGGAGGTGTAGGCCGCGATGACTTCCTCCCGGCTGACGGGGCGGTCGGCGAGTTTTTGCAGCGCTTGGATAAAGGTCTCCTGGCCGATGTTCCCGCATTCCGCCTCGTAAAACAGCCCTTTGGGGCGGTAGCGGTCGATGAACTCTTCAATCTGGTGTATCCCCAAGGCGTGGAAAGCGGCCCGGCATTTGTCCGGATTGAGGTTCAGCAGCACGCCGCCGAAGTCGAAAATCACGGTGCCGATAGGCCGCGGGCCGGAATGCAGGTGCAGGCGTTCGTTCATGCGTGTGCGTTTTTATTGCTCCACCGGAAGCCCTTCGTCCAGTTGCTCGTTCCAAGGCAGTCCGTAGCGGTTGAGATCGTCCATGAAGGGATCGGGGTTGAACTCTTCCACGTTGAAGACCCCCTTGCCGCTCCATTGCCCGGTCATCACCATTTTCGCCCCAATCATGGCGGGGACGCCGGTGGTGTAGGAGACCGCCTGCGCTCCGACTTCCTTGTAGGCGGCGGCGTGGTTGCAGTTGTTCCAGAGGTAGCAGGTCCGCTCTTTGCCGTCCTTGACGCCCCGGATCTGGCATCCGATGGAGGTTTCGCCCTTGTAGTTCTCTCCCAAGGAGGATGGTTCGGGCAGCACGGCCTTGAGGAATTGCAGCGGCACGATTTCCTTGCCTTCGTACAGTATGGGCTTGATGGAGGTCATGCCGACTTCCTGGAGCACGTTCAATACATTAATGTATTTTTCGCCGAAAGTCATCCAGAAACGGGCGCGGCGCAGGGTGGGGAAGTTTTTGGTCAGCGACTCCAGCTCCTCGTGGTAGAGCAGGTAGGACTCCCGTTTGCCGATGTTGGGGTAGCAGATGGGCTTGTGGATTTCCAGCGGCTTGGTCTCAATCCATTTGCCGTTTTCGTAGTAGCGTCCGTGCTGCGTGATTTCCCGGATGTTGATTTCCGGATTGAAGTTGGTGGCGAAGGCCTTGCCGTGGTCGCCCGCATTGCAGTCCACAATGTCCAGGTAATGCATTTCGTCGAAATGGTGCTTGGCGGCGTAGGCGGTGTAGACGCCGGAAACGCCTGGGTCGAAGCCGCAACCGAGGATGGCTGTCAGTCCGGCCTTTTCGAAGTGCTCACGATAGGCCCACTGCCAGGAGTACTCGAAGTGAGCCTCATCCTTCGGCTCGTAGTTGGCGGTATCGAGATACGAACAGCCACACGCCAG
>JAGAEQ010000054.1 GCA_017613015.1 Bacteroidales bacterium
GAAGTAGTCGGCGTCGGCGGGGACGGTCCAGCCCTTCGGGATGTAGCTGTAGGTCTTGTCTTCGCTGCTGGCCACAATCACGGTTTCACCGAAGTTCTTGGCCTCTTTGGCAGCCTTCTTGGCCCAAACGCCGGACTGCTGGTAGGCAGCCTTCTTGTTGAGCTGGTTGGCGGGGACATCCATGAATCAGGTGCTGGCACCGCCACCGAGGAAGAGGATTTCGTACTCAGCGGGGATGTTCAGCAGGTCGCGCCAAAGCTGGCGGGTTTCTTCCATAGTACGTTCCCAACCGGGGGTACGGTGAGAGATCTCGAGGAGGCCGATACCGGTGTTGTCAAAGTCGCGGATAGCGGCAATGGTGGACTCGATGGCCTCTTTCGGCAGGACGCAGGGGCCTGCGTTGAAATTGTAAGCTGTTTTCATGACTTGTTTTACTATTAATTGTTTTTGTTTGGTTTTGCTATACTTGGAAATTATTTTTTCTTGCAAAGGATGTCAACCACCTGCACCTGCTCGCCGCTCACCGCATAAGAGGCGGTACGGGCCTTGTAGGTCTCCGGCTCGGCAAACAGCTCCGTTTCCGTGTGGACGACGGAAATCTGGTAGCTGCCATCCTTCAAATTCGAGAAGGAATAGGTGCCGTTAGAAGCGGCATTCGTCTGGGCAACAGCGGATTCAGCCTTATCGTTGTGCAAACGCACCTCCGCGCCCTTCGCCGGATGGGTCTCCTCCAAATCCGCATCATAGAAGGTAATGGTGCCTTTAATGGTGTTTTTGTCTTTCACTTCTTCTTTCTCCTTGCAGCCGGCCATGACTAAAAGGCTGCATGCCATCAGGGTGACGAACAGTTTTTTCATAATCGTTTTTTATGTTTTAAATCCGATGCAAAAGTAGTCAAATTTATTATAGGAAAAACGTTTTGCACCCCTTTTTTTCCTACCTTTGCGCGTTGAAAAAAACAAACGCATGAGCCGGACACCCTCTTTCCTTCACGAAACCGCCGCCCACCTGCTGCGGACCTTTCCGGAACTTCAGCGCCACTGCGTGGTGCTGCCCTCCCGCCGTTCGCTGACCGCCTTGCGCGAAGAAGTGCGGAAAGCGGCGCAGGGAAGCGTGCTGCTGCCTGAAATGCTTTCCATTGCGGACTGGATGTCCGAAATTTCAGGATGCCGTGTCCCGGAGGAGGAGGAGCTGCTGCTGAGGCTTTTCGAGACGCACCGGGAGCTGCATCCGGACGACGAGGCCTCGTTCCGGCAGTTTGCGGGCAACGCCCAAATGCTGCTGAAGGATTTCAACGACATTGACATGTCCCTGGCTGACAGCGGGGCGGTGTTCAAATCCCTGCTGGATATCAAGGAGATGGAAAACACCTTCCGCCCCGAAGAGGAACGGCTTTCGCAACGCTACCTCTCCTTCTGCCGCGAACTTCCGGCCTACTACAGCCGCCTGCAAGAAAAACTGCTTTCCGAAGGAAAAGCCTATCAGGGGCTGATGTACCGGGAAGCCTTCCGCTTAGTGGAAACGCGGGTGAAGGAACTGCCTTTCGAGAAACATATTTTTGTCGGATTCAGTGCTTTGTCGGTGGCGGAGGAGGAAATCATGGCGAAACTTTTCTCCATGGGAAAGGCGGAAATGATAGTGGACTGCGACGCGGCCTACCTGAACGAGGGGAAAGCCCGGCCCGAAGTCCCGGAACTGGTAGGAAAATTTATCCAAAGGCTACGGAAACGCCTGCCCATCACCCTGCTATCCCATGACTACCTGCACACGGAGCCCAAGGAAATCCAACTGTTAGGGCTGCCGCAGGAAAGCAGTCAGGCGGACCTGCTGCCGGCACTGCTGCGCGAGTTCCGGAAAAAGGACCCGGAGGCCACCTGCGTGGTGGCGCTTCCGGACGAAAAGCTGCTGCTGCCTGTGCTGTACGCGCTTCCCGACGAAGAAATGAACATCAGTATGGAATACCGCATACAGCACACGCCCGTCTACACCCTGCTCCATCATTTCCTCGCCGCATGGGAGAACCGGGAACGCTTGGCGCCGGGCAGTGGCAACAAGCTATACCACGCTGACATACGCCATTTCTTCGAAAACAGTTTCCTGCGGGAGTGCCTGCCCGGGGAAGCGTGGCCGGATTTTTCCAAGGACACCCGCCTTTTCTATACGGAGAACGATTTGCGCCTGCTGCTGCTCCAAGCCGGAATGGACGAACCTTCCGTCGCCGGGCTGCATGCGCTGTTTTTTCCGAAGGAGGAAAAAACCTCCCTTGCCGACGCCTTGGACCGGCTGCTGGATTTCATCGACCGGGACGGCATACCGGAGACGCACAGGGAGCTGCTGCGCCTCGTGCGGGAGAAGACCCGTCCGCTGTTCCGCCTGATGCAGCGGTGGCCGCTGCACGACACCGCTTCCGCGCGTTTTCTGGCGGAGAACCTCTTGGGCCGGGTTTCCATCCCCTTCCAAAGCGACCACCACAGCCGCTTGCAGTTAGTGGGCATGTTGGAGACCCGGGCACTTGATTTCGACTACGTGATCCTGCTTTCCGCCAACGAGGGGGTGATTCCCAACGCCAGGACAGAGCGCAGCCTGCTGCCTTTCGACCTGCGCAAAGCCTACGACCTGCCGACCTTCCAGAACCATGAGGCCATCATGACCTACCATTTTTACCGGCTGCTGCAACGGGCGCACAAGGTGTGCCTGTGCTACAACATGGACAACCGCAAGGAAGTCAAGGAGAAAAGCCGCCTGCTCCGGCAAATCCAGACTTATTGGGAAGGGCTGCCCAACATCCGCATTCAGGAATACGTCTGCCCGCTGCCCGCCAATGCGGCGGAGCAACAGGAAATTTCCGTCCCCTACACGGCGGACATGAAGGAAACGCTTCAAAACCATGTCTTTTCCCCCTCCTCTTTGAACACTTACCTGGAATGCCCCTTGAAATTCTACCTGCGCCACCTGCTTTCCCTGAAAAAGCCCGACGAGCCCCAGGAGACCATAGGAGCCAACACCATGGGGACAGTGCTGCACCGCATATTGGAGAAGCGGCTGAACCCCAACGGCATCCGCTTGGAAACAGAGGGCTTGAAGGAGGAGCTGGTCGCGACCTTCTGCGACAAGGAGCTGACCGGCCTTTCCCTGCGTCCGGAAGATGTGTGCCATGAGAAAAACCGCCTGATTCTCGCGCTCTGCCTGCGCTACCTGCGCGACTACCTGAAGGTGTTCAAGGAGGAATACGCCCGGAACGGAAATCCGGTGCGGAAGGTGGAGGAAAGCATTGACGCCGCCCTGCCCCTTTCCGACGGAAGCGTTCTGCGTTTCCGGGGCGTCATCGACCGGGTGGACGAGCAAAACGGCATGCCCTGCATCCTGGACTACAAAACCGGGAAAGTGGAGGAGAAAACGCTGCAAGCGGACGACATGGCGTCCCTTTTCGACGGCAGCCACAAGGAAGCCCTGCAACTCATGCTTTACCTTTTCGCCAAACACCGCATGGAAGGGATTCCCCGCCTGCGAGGCGAAATCATCGCTTTCCAGCATCAGGGCAAGTGCCTGCCGCTACGCGTTCAAGGAAAGGAAGTGTTTGAGGCCGAAGATTTCCAAGAATTTGAAAGCCATTTGGCCGAACTGCTTGCGCAGCTGAGGAAAAACGAAAACCGTTTCACGCCCACTACAGAAGTGCAGCGTTGCACCTACTGCGATTTCAAGCCTTTTTGCGGTAGATAGTGTCCACAATCAGCGCAATGGCGCCGTCCCCCGTGACATTGCAGGCCGTTCCGAAACTGTCCATGGTAATGTACAGGGCTATCATCATGCCGAGCAAGGTCTCATCGAAACCGAGCATGGAGGCGAGCAGCCCCAAGGCAGCCATGATGGCGCCGCCGGGAACACCGGGCGCAGCCACCATAGTGACACCGAGCATGCAGATAAAGCCCGCAAACGTACCCAAGTCACCGGACAGACCGCCCATCAGCACAATGGCATAGGCGCAGGCGACGATTTTCAGCGTGCTTCCGGCCAAATGGATGGTGGCACACAGGGGTATGACGAAATCCGCTATGCCTTCGCTCACCCCGTTTTTCTTGGCCTGCGCCAGCGTCACCGGGATGGTCGCCGCCGAAGATTGGGTGCCCAAGGCCGTCACATAGGCGGAAAGCATGTTCCACAGGCAGCGGAAGGGATTTTTCCGGGCCACGGTGCCGGCCACTAAGAACTGGAGCAGCAGCCAGACGATGTGAATGGCGAAAATGACCGCAATCACCTTGATGAACACTTGCAGAATATGCCCCACCTCGCCTTCGGCGCAGAGTTTCATGAAAATGCCGAAAATATACAGCGGAAACAAGGGAATCACCACCTTGGCGATGGTCAGGGTGACCACCTCCCTGAATTCCGAAAGCACGGATTTAAAGACACTTCCTTGCACGGCGGCCAACCCCAGCCCCAAGACAAAAGCCAGTATCAGCGCGGACATCACCCCCATGACAGGCGGCATCTCAATGGTGAAATAAGGCGCAATGGACTCCGCCCCCATTTCCGTTGCTCCGGACGCATACATGCCGGGGTACAGAAACGAAGGGTACACCCCCACGCAGATGGCATAGGCGAAAAATCCGGCCAATATGGTTGAAAAATAAGCCAATAGCGCGGTGATGCCCAGCAAGCGTCCCGCCCCTCGCCCCAACTCGGCAATGCCGGGAGCCACCAATCCAATGATAATCAACGGGATAATAAAATTCAGAAAATTGCCGAACACGGCATTGAAGGTGAAAAACACACGCATCAGCCACATGGGAAGGAAATAGGAGCAGCCTATCCCCAGGGCAATGGCAATAATCACTTTGGGCAGCAAACCCATTCGGAAGGACTTTTTCATAGTGCTGTTTTTGGTTCGGTAATCTCGTAAAAAAGACGGCTTTCTATCGGAAACTCCCGGTTCAGCTCACCGGAATAGAAAAAATCGTTTCCTATCAGGCCGAAGGTGTAGCGGCGGCCGTTCACCTCAATAATGGAACCTCCGCATTGGGGGTCGGGATGCGGACGGGAGACCCCGAAACCCAGATTGAACAAGGTAAACAGTATGTCGGGGCGGTTGGAGATATCATAACCGCTGCGTTTCCACTGCCACATGGTCTGTTTCAGTATGCAGGCGGTGTACAGATAGGAGTAGAAATGGTCGCGTTCGTTGAGGAAACGCGCCATCCGAAGCTCCTGAAGGGCGGGCTCGTCCAGAGAATCCGGATAGTCCAACAGATGGGCGTAGGCTTCCCCCATATAAAAAAGCGAGGCCGTATCCCGAAGGTTACGCTCCACCTTGATGGCGGTAGGCTCCTTGATGCCATTGACACCCAAAGAGAACTGCGACTGCACCGTCAGGGCGACCGGCCCCAGGTGCTGTTTGAGGTATTCGCGCTTCCGGGCGGTCTGGAAAAGCCGCACCTGCTCCCCTACCGTACAGCCCGCAATCAGGCGGGCGTCCACCCCCGTCAAGGCCGCCGCCCGGCGAATGGCGGCGGTATCGCGCACCAGCGCGTCTTTCAGCTTCTCCCAATTGGATTCATTCATCCACGGGATGAGATGACCCTCCGCCCTTTGGCATCCGGACTGCGCCAACAGCCGCTCCATGTCTTTCACAAGCGTTTCGTAGACGGTGGGCACGGAATCCCCGTGCAGGTACATGCCCGCCGCGTAAAGCATACGCCGCAGCGCCTCCGGATCGTCGCAGCGGGAGGCGGCATCCCGGATCAGACGGGCGTTGTAGGGGTAGAAACACCCCAAAACCGCCAGACGCAGGTGGCTTTCCGCATCAAAGAAGGCGGAATCCTCCGCCGCATCCGACGAGGGACGGGCACTGTATTCGGCGAGGTAGCGGTTGTTCTTGTCCACGCCGCCCGCGTTGTTGCTGACACCCAGCTTATACAGCAGCCAAGCCCCGGTAATGGCTATTCCGGTCAATGCAAACAGATGCATCACAATCTGATAGATTTTCTGCCCGCGTCCGTAGTCTTTCCACTTCATATACAAAATTTTATTCCTTTTCCACAATCATTTCGCAGCGATCGCAATCAAAACGCAGTCGATAGGTGAACGCGCCGTGCCGCAGGTACAGTGGTTCCTGATAAGCCGCGGCCTTTTCCGGATGCCTTTTGGGGCAGGCGGACAAAGCGTCCCGCAGACAGTAGCGGCAGCGCATCAGTGCCTTGGAATCCCCTGGAATGTCCGCGTTTCCGGCTTCCATGGCCGGTTCCACACGCTCCGCGCCGTGTTCGAGATAAAACTGCAAGGCTTTCCCGTTCAGTACATTGGCTGTATAATCCAACCCCCCTTCCGGTGAAAGCGAAGGATAGCGCACCGGCTTTTCCGTGCGAAGCACATCCGCCGGACGGCTGTCCGAACGCCGCTGTTCCAACAAAGCGGCCGCTTCGCGGCGCATGCCCGCCAACAAAGCGGAGGGGATAAACCAGTTTTGGGAGAAATCAAGCGTTATGCCGAGCGGATCGAAGGGTGTGCCTCCCCATTTGCCCAACTGGCTACGGATCTGCTGTTCCGCCATGGCGGCTTTTTCAGCGACCTGCTTTTCCGCCGGACGCTCCACCCGGACCGAACAACCCTCCTCATCGGTGAGGGAAAGGGAGAATCCCTGAGACGTTTCAGCCAGACGCATCCGCAAGCCAATCAGACGGCGGGCGGTCTCCCCTTGCAGCTGGCGGGCGAACAGCCTGTCCTCGTTGCGGAACAGCACCGTGCCGACGCCAATGCCCGAAACCGTTTCCGAAAGGAAGAGCGTCCCGTTCTCCACCCTGTTCACGCGGAAGCCCTGCAAGCGGCCTTCCGCGTCAAGGCAGCACAGCCCGTCGCCATTATGTATATTCTGGCGCATGCGAACCTTCAGGCTGCGCGGACGCGCCTCCACCACCTCCGCCACTTCCTCCCCCATGGATTTCGGAGTGTCGAAATTGGCCATGGGCGTGCGTTTCCCTTGCAAAAAATAATCCGTGCCCCCCCTATGGAAAGTGCGCTTGGGGTTGGGGATAAAATCCGCGTACACCTTCCCCAAGGAAGCCTTCACCCGGTCGGGACGGCCTTCCAGCACGGCATCCAAGCGGCGACGGTAGTACAAAGTGACGTTTTTGACATAATCCGCATCCTTCAGGCGGCCTTCTATCTTCAAAGAAGTGACACCGGCATCCAGCAGCGCGGCCAAATCGTCCGAGCGGTCCATATCCTTCAGCGAAAGCAGGTGTTTCCCGGCCATCAAGGTGTGCCGGTCCGCATCCAACAAATCATAGGGAAGACGACAGTATTGGGCGCAACGCCCCCGATTGGCCGAACGTCCGCAGGAGGCCTGGCTCATGTAGCATTGTCCGCTGTAACTCACACAAAGGGAACCATGTACAAAAACCTCCAACTCCACATCGGTCTGGCGGTGAATGGCGGCTATCTGCGCCAAGGAAAGCTCCCTGGCAAGCACCACACGGCGGAAACCCACCTCGGAAAGGAAACGCACCTTGGCCGCATCGCGGTTGTCGGTCTGCGTGCTGGCATGCAGGGCGATGGGCGGCAAATCCATGCGGAGCAGCCCCATGTCCTGAATAATCAGCGCGTCCACCCCCATTTCGTAGCAGCGCACCGCCATTTGTCGCGCCTCCTCCAATTCATTGTCGTACAGCAATGTATTGAGCGCAACCAAGACCTTAGCCTTGTACAAATGGGCGTAACGCAACAATTTTTCTATCGATTCCCAGGAATTTCCGGCAGCGGCCCTTGCGCTGAAACGGGGCGCACCGATGTAGACGGCGTCCGCACCATGGCGTATGGCCTGTATGCCGCATTCGCGGTCTTTGGCCGGGCTGAGCAGTTCCACGGGGTTCATGGCTTCAAATAGGCTTTGAGGTACTGGGCCGTATAGCCGACACCCCGGCGTGCCACCTGCTCGGGTGTCCCTTCGGCGACGAGCTGCCCGCCGCGTGCGCCGCCCTCCTTGCCCATGTCAATCAGGTAATCGGCGGTTTTTATCACGTCCATGTTGTGTTCCACCACCAACACGGTGTTTCCCTTGCCCACTAACTGCTGCAACACGTTCAGCAGGATGCGGATATCCTCAAAATGCAGGCCGGTGGTAGGCTCGTCCAGAATGTAGAAGGTGTTTCCCGTGTCCTTTTTGCTCAATTCGGCGGCCAGTTTGATGCGCTGCGCCTCCCCGCCCGAAAGCGTGGTCGAAGGCTGACCCAGGCCCAGGTAGCCCAGTCCGACCTTCTGCAAGGTGGACAGTTTGAGGGTAATGGAAGGTATGCCTTCGAAAAACTCCAGCGCTTCATTGACATTCATGTTCAGCACATCGCTGATGGATTTTCCCTTGTAGCGGACCTCCAGCGTTTCCCGGTTGTAGCGTTTGCCGTTGCAGGTCTCGCAATGCACATACACATCCGGCAGAAAGTGCATTTCGATGGTGCGCATGCCGGATCCCTTGCAGGTTTCGCAACGTCCGCCAGACACATTGATGGAGAAACGCCCCGCCGCGTAATTGCGCACCTTGGCTTCAGGCAGTGCGGCATACAGTTTCCGTATCTCGTCAAAAACCCCGATGTAGGTCGCCGGATTGGAACGCGGGGTGCGCCCTATGGGCTGCTGGTTGATTTCTATGACTTTGTCAATATGCTCCAAACCTTCCACGGAAGCATAGGGCAGCGGCTGCTGCTCCGCCCGGTAGATGGCATGGTTGAGAATGGGGTACAACGTCCCGTTGACCAAGGTGGACTTGCCACTTCCCGACACGCCGGTCACACAGATGAGCGTGCCCAAGGGAAAACGCACGTTGATGTTTTTCAAATTATTGCCGCAAACCCCTTTCAACAAAAGCTCCTTTCCGTTCCCTTTGCGGCGTTTGGAAGGCACCTCGATGCAGCGGCGGCCGTTCAGGTAGTCCGCCGTCAGGGAATGGGCGGCCAGCAAATCCCCATAGCTTCCCGCCGAAAGGACATGCCCGCCCCGCACACCGGCTTCCGGCCCCACGTCCACGATGTAATCGGCGGCCTTCATGGTGTCCAGGTCGTGCTCCACCACAATCACCGAATTGCCCGCATCCCGCAGGCGTTTGAGCGAAGCAATCAGGCGGTTGTTGTCCCGCTGGTGCAAGCCTATGCTCGGCTCGTCCAGAATGTACAGCACATTGACCAGACGGGAGCCTATCTGGGTGGCCAGGCGTATGCGCTGCGCCTCTCCGCCAGAAAGGGTCTTGGAGGAACGGTTAAGACACAGGTAGTCTATGCCGAGATACAGCAGCAGCTCCAGTCTTCCGGTAATTTCCTTGACAATATCCTTGGCAATGAGCTGTTTTGTTTCATCCAGAAAATCGTTGACATGCCCCATCCATTCATACAGTTGCCCCAAATCCATGGATGCCAAATCGGCGATGGACTGTTTGCCGATGCGGAAATACAGGGCCTCCTTGCGGAGACGGGCGCCATGGCACAGCTCGCAAGGCTGGGTGCGCATAAACTGCTGCGCCCATTTCCGGATATTGGCGGGCGCGTCTTCCGTATTCTGCGACAGAATGAAATTGACAATGCCCTCGAATCCGCCGTACAAAGCGGCACGCCCGCCTTCGTCCGCGTCGTCCGAGGCCATCGGCTGCTCCGAACCGTACAGCATAAGGTTCAGGGCTTCGTCCGGAAGCTCTTCTATGGGTGTGTCCAAGGTGAAGCGCATCCGGGCGGCTATCTGCTCCAGCTGGTGGAACATCCAGTTGGACTTGTATTTTCCCAAAGGGGCCAAGCCGCCTTCCCGTATGCTTTTCCGGGCGTCGGGCACCAGTTTTTCCATGTCGGCGGCAATCACTTCGCCCAGCCCGTTGCAACGGGGACAGGCCCCGTAAGGCGAATTGAAGGAGAAAGTGCTGGCCTCCGGCTCCGGATAGGAAATGCCGGTGGTCGGGCACATGAGGTGGCGGCTGTAGATTTTCGGACGGCCGCCGTCCACCGGAAGGACCATCAAGGCCCCCTTGCCGTACTTCATGGCCGTCTGTATGGATTTGGTCAGGCGTTGGGTGTTTTCCTCCCGCACCTCCAACGTGTCCACCACCAATTCAATATCGTGGGTCTTGTAGCGGTCCACCTGCATGCGCACCAGCACCTCCTTCACCTCGCCGTCAATGCGGGCGTAGAGGAAACCCCATTTCAGAATCTGCTGGAACACTTCGCGGTAATGCCCTTTGCGCCCCCTAACCAAAGGCGAAAGAAGGTGGATTTTCCGGTTGGCGTACTGCTGCTGCACCAGCTCCACTATCCGGTGTTCGGTATAGCGGACCATGGGCTCCCCGGTCTCGTAGGAATAGGCGGTCGCCACCCGTGCATACAGCAGGCGGAGAAAATCGTAAATCTCGGTCACCGTGCCCACCGTGGAGCGGGGGCTGCGGTTCACTGTCTTCTGCTCAATGGCGATGACCGGACTCAGACCGGTAATCTTATCCACGTCGGGACGCACCATGTCACCGATAAAATGCCGTGCATACGAAGAGAAGGTCTCCATGTAGCGGCGCTGCCCTTCGGCATAAATGGTGTCAAAAGCCAAGGAGGATTTGCCGGATCCGGACAGGCCGGTAATCACCACCAGACGGTTGCGCGGAATGTGTACGGTGATGTTTTTCAGGTTGTGCACACGCGCTCCTTGGATGACAAGCTCTTTTTCCTCCCCTTCGTAAGTCGATGCCATGGTATGCTGTAAACGAATGTGCAAAAGTAGCGGAAATCCCGTTACGAAAAACCGTTTCCCCGCATATTTTCCCAGTTTTTTCCCAAGGGTTTCCCCGCAAGGCCTCCCGGACGGACACGAGCCATCCGCTTGGTGGGGAAAAGTGCCGCCGCATCAGGTTTTGCGCTTCTCCCGCTTGGCGGCGACAAAAAGCACATTGTTCAGAATCAGGCGGTAGCCCGAAGAGTTGGGGTGAAGGTTGAGGTCGGTGGGCTTGTCGCCCACAAAATGCTGGTAATCTTCCGGATCGTGGCCGCCCAGAAAGGTGAACATGCCGCGCCCGTACTCCCCGTGAATGTAGCGCACCTCATTAAAAGCCTTGCATTCGCCCAAAATGACGATTTCGGGTTTCACCTTGTCACGGCGGAAAGCGGTGGTCTGCCCCATAAAGCCGCGTATTACCTGCTCATGGTTCTGGCAGAGGATGGTCGGCACCACATCCCACTTGGCCGAGAACTCAAAGAGCGTGAAAAAATCGCTGCTGCGGTTGGACATGTGCACCGAAGGGTCAATATCAATATCTGAAATCTCGTATTCCGCAGGATTGCGGGAAATCTTGAAATTCGTGAAGGCAAAAGTCTTGCTGAAATCCAGTTTCTGTTGCGCGGCGGGATCCATGGGGTCTCCGTCAAAAGGCGATTCGCAGATGTCCACCCCCTCCGCCGCCAAAGCCACGTCAAAACTGTCCGGAGCGGAGCACATGGCGAACATGTAGCCGCCGCCCATCACAAAATCGCGGATTTTCTTGGCCACCGCCAGTTTCAACTGGGAGACTTTCGCAAAACCCCATTTGCGTGCCATCTCCTCGTTTTTCCGCACATCCTCCCTGTACCAGTCGGCATTGCGGTAGTTGGCCCAGAACTTTCCGTACTGTCCGGTAAAATCCTCGTGATGCAGATGCAGCCAGTCATAGGCGGGCAGCACATCCGACATGATTTCGTCGTCATACACCACATCGTAAGGGATTTCCGCATAGGTCAGCACCAAGGTGACGGCATCGTCCCAAGGCAGTTTGTTTTTCGGGGAATACACGGCTATCCGGGGGGCTTTGGTCAGCTTGACCTCGCTCATGTTCACATCCGCCCGCATGATTTCCGCCAGCATGCCCTGCACCTTGCCGTCCGCCATCACCTCGTAGCGCACATCCCGGGCAAGGCATTCGTTTTCCACCGCCTCATGGTAGGCACACAAAAAGCTCCCGCCCCGGTAGTTCAGCAACCAACTCACATCCACCTCCTTCGTCAGGGCCCAGTAGGTCAGGCCGTAGGCTTTGAGGTGGTTGGTCTGCTCCTTGTCCATCGGAATGAAGAGATAGGTGGCGTGCAGGGAAGGCATTCCCGACAGGCAAAGAAAAACACATAGTATAATAGATTCCAGTCTTTTACGCATTGATTACCTCCCCTATGGCCAGACCGTCCGCCCCCAAGGGCCCGAGGCGCACCGCCTGTATGGTATTGATTGATTTTTCGTCACACAACAGCTTTACTCTTAGGTAGTTTTCCGTAAAACCGCTATAATGTCCGTCGCATTCCTTGGACTCCACCAGCACTTGCGCCGTCCGCCCTTCACAGGCGCGGTAGAGCGCAGCCTTTTTCGCATCCGACAAGGCCATCAGCCGGCTGACCCTTTCCGCCTTCACGGCTTTGGAAACCTGCCCCTCCATTTCCGCCGCCGGCGTGTTCGGGCGCGGAGAATAGGGAAAAACGTGCAACGCACTCAACGGCAGGGATTCTATAAAACGATAGCAGGCTTCAAAATCCGCCTCCGTTTCGCCCGGAAACCCCGCAATGACATCGGCAGCCACAAAGGCATAGGGCATACGCGCTTTGATGTTCCGCACCTTTTCCGCATACAAATCCGTGCGGTAGCGCCGCCCCATAAGCGCCAGTATGCGGTCGCAGCCCGATTGCAGCGGAATGTGGAAATGGGGCATGATGTTCGGGCGTTCCGCCGCCATGGCAATGATTTCGTCAGTCAGCAGGTTTGGCTCAATGGAAGAAATCCGCAGCCGCCGCAAGCCCTCCACCTCGGAAAGGGCAGACAGCAGATCGGCCAGACGCTCCCCTTTCGAGCCCCGGTACTCCCCAATGTTCACGCCGGAAAGCACGATTTCCTTGATGCCGTGCGCCACCACCTCCGAAGCGTCGGCAAGCAGCCGGAACATCTCCCCGCTGCGGATCCGGCCCCGGGCGAGCGGCACCGTGCAATAGGTGCAGAAATAGTCGCAGCCGTCCTGCACTTTCAGGAAAGAGCGGGTGCGCTCCTCCTGCAAGGAATACGCGCCGAAGAAGACGGGTGCGTCCTCCGCGCCACGGTCGAACACATAGGCGGTGTCGCGGAACAGCAGGGGCAGTTTGTCCGGAAGCAGGAATTTGGTGTTGCTGCCCAGCACCATGTCCGCGCCAAGCTCCGCCTGCAAAGCCTCCGCCTTCAAGGCGGAATAGCAGCCCATCAGCACCACTTTGGCCTGCGGACACCGCTGACGCACACGATGCACGTAATAGCGGCACTTGCGCCCGGCCTGCTCGGTCACGGCGCAGGTGTTCACCACATAGACCTCCGCCTCCCCGTCAAAGGGCACGCACTGGTAGCCCGCCTGCGCCAGACGGTGCTCCAAAGTGGCGGTCTCGCTGAAATTCAGCTTGCAGCCTAAAGTCTTGAAAGCGATGCGCAAGCTCATTCCTCCGTGGCAAGTGTGTCGTTCTCCAAGTTCCGCTTTTCCTGTTTCAGGTAAGCGTCCCAACCCTGCGCATGCAGGGCGATTTTTTTCTGATCATTGGTAATCAGGGCGTAATCCCCTATTTCCGGGGTCATGTAGCCTATCACGTGCACGGATTTCATGTCCTTGACACGCTCGTAATCCGACTGGCGCACCGTGAACAGCAGCTCGTAGTCCTCGCCCCCGTTCAAGGCCACGGTCGAAGGCACCAGGCCCAGCTCCATCGCTGTCCCGTAGGTCTGGGTGTCAATGGGGAGCTTTTCTTCGTAGAGACAGCATCCTTTGTGGGAATCCTTGGCCAGATGCATCACTTCGGAAGCCAGACCGTCGGAAATGTCAATCATGGAAGTGGGAATCACCCCCTTCTCTTTCAGCTGGTCCACCACATCCAAACGGGGCTCCGGCTTCAGCTGACGCTCCAGAATATAGTCGTACCCGTCCAAATCCGGCTGGGTTTTAGGGTCTTTCATAAACACCTGCTTCTCCCGCTCCAGAATCAGCAGTCCGGTGTAGGCCGCGCCCAAATTGCCGCTCACACAAATCAAGTCGCCCTCGCCTGCCGTGTTCCGGCGGACAATGGTTTCCGGCTTGCCGTAGCCTATAACGGTCACGCTGAGGCACATGCCGCTTGCGGACGAAGTGGTGTCCCCGCCCACCAAATCCACACCGTAACGTTCACAGCACAAACGCATACCGGCATACAGCTCCTCTATGGCCTCCACTGTGAAACGGCTCGAAACCGCCAAACCGACCAGCACCTGCTCCGGATGGGCGTTCATGGCCGCAATATCGGAAAGATTGACCGCTATCGCCTTGTATCCCAAATGTTTTAAAGGAACATACGAAAGGTCGAAATGCACCCCTTCCATCAAAAGGTCTTTGGAAACCAGCACCTGACGCTGTCCCGCATCCAAAATGGCGGCATCATCGCCGACACCGCAGACCGAACTCGGGTTTTTCAGCTGTATTTTTCTGGTAAGCAAATCTATCAGTCCGAATTCCCCGCAACTTTCCAGGGGTGTGCGGCTTCCGTTTTCAAACATTGAATCCATTTTTTTCTCTTTATCTATTTTATATGTCTTTCTATTTTTTTTAATTTTTCACTGTCAGGCCAGACGCACCTTGGGGTCCAGGTAGGCGTACAGCAAATCCACCACCACGTTCAGCACCACCAGAATCACCGAAATGTACAGCAGGCTGCCCATGACCACCGGGAAGTCGTATTTTTCCAACCCATTGACAATCATCACCCCGACCCCTTTGTAATCAAAAATATACTCCACAAAAACCGTTCCGGCCATCATGCCGGCCAACCAGCCGGAAACCACGGTCACCACCGGATTCAGGGCGTTTTTCACCACGTGGCGGAACAAGACCGCCGGATAGCCCAGCCCCTTGGCAAAAGCCGTCTGCACATAAGGCTGCGCCATCACCTCCAGCACCGAGTTGCGGGTCAGCTGCACCACCGAGGCCAACGGACGTATGCCCAAGGTCACGGCAGGCAGAATCAGGTTCTTCAAATCCAAATACTCCCCGTCCCCGAAATCGCTGACGGTATACAGGCTGCCGAACATGTTCAGCCCGGTGACATCGGCCAGCAGATAGGCGAACACCCACGCCAGCACAATGGCTGCGAAAAACGAGGGCACCGACATGCCCAGCACCGAACCAACCACGGCCGTCCGGTCAAACCATGTGTCCTTCCACACCGCGCACAGCACGCCCACCGCTATGCCGGACAGAATGGCAATGAAAATCGCCAGCAAAGCCAGCAGCGCCGTTTTCGGAAACGCCTCATTCAGCATTTCCAGCACCGGACGCTTGGTCTGGTAGGAACGGCCCAGATACGGCACCTTGGCCGCGCAGCCCCAGGAGTGCCCGATGCGGAAAAGCAAACGGGCGCGGTATTTCGCGGAATCCAGGTAAAAGAAATGCTCCTTGTCCCGCAGCTGATGGAAAGACAAAGGCAGGCAATCGTTGGCATAGGAAAGGTAGCGCACCGCCACCGGACGGTCCAGGCCGAGTTCCTTGCGCACCGCCTCCACCGAGCCCAAATCCGTGCGCTGCCCCATGGTCATGACCGCCGAATCGCCGGGCAGCACAGAGAACAGGCAGAAAATGAGGGTAAACACCCCCCACATCACTAATAAGCCATACCCCAAGCGTTTGCGCAAAAACTTTCCCATGCTTATCCTTCCCTTGGTTCAAACGAAAGCGGCGCGGACAGCTCCTCTGTCAGGCGCAGCAAATCATCCCGGTATGGCGAAGGCGCAAAGGCGCGGCACCGCTGTTGAAGTTCCTCGCCCAAGGCTTTCAGGCGCGCGACGCTGCGCTGCCATCCCCCGCTGCGGACAATCGTGGCGGCCAAGGCCGCCAAATCGGCTTCATTTTTTCCGGCTTTCCCGTACAGGCGGCGGAAATCCGCACGCTCCGCAAGGCAAAGCCCCTGCATGCACTCCAGCACGGGCAACGTCACTTCGCCCTCCCGGAGGTCGTTGTAACGCCCCTTCCCATCGGCGCCGCAGAAATCCTTGAGGTCGTCCCGCCACTGGAAAGCCGTGCCGAAGGCCCGGCCAAACGCGCCGAAAGCCTCCACCCGCTCCGCCGAAGCGGAAGCGGACATCGCGCCCCAACGGAAGGATGTCTCTATCAAAGAGGCGGTTTTCAGGTAAACGATGCGGTCATAGTCCGCCGTTTCCATCTCCAGATTGCCGCGCTGCGCCAACTGGCTGATTTCACCTTCGGTCAGGCAACGCACCGTCCGGGTGACCTCTTTCAGCAGCTCCGGCAGCGCGGACGCGCTGAGCAGCTGCAATACCCGCGAAAGCAGGTTGTCCCCCAGCAGCACCGCGATTTTATTGTCCCAGATGGCATTCACCGAAGCCCGGTTCCGCCGCTCGGAAGCGTTGTCCACCACATCGTCATGGATGAGGGAGGCCTGGTGCAGCAGTTCCCCCATGCACGCCGCCCGGTACGTCTCTTCCGTAATGCCGCCGCACATGCCGGCGGTCAGCAGCACGATTTTCGGACGCAGCAAACCGCCTTTCCGCTCCGAAAGGTAGTGCAGCAGCGTGTGGACGGAAACGTTCCCGTCTTGCAGAATGTCCCGCATACGATCCTCCGTCTCAGCGAGTTCCTTCTGTATCGAAAGTTCTTTTCCCACCTCTTTCCGTTTCGTTGTAAAAGTTGCAAAGTTCCACAAAATCCGAATATGATTTCCGAAGATTTCCGAAAAAAAATGGGAATGCGCCAAGGAAATTTTTATTGGCCGGGGCGGGGTGCGTATTGCTTTTTTATGGAAATTTGCAGTTTTGCATAAATTGTTTTCAATGGACAAGAAATACGCTGAATACAAGAACCTTAACCTCGTCGAAACCGCCGAGGAGATATTGGCCTACTGGCAGAAGAGCGGCACTTTTCAGGAAAGTCTGCGGCTGCGCGAACACGCCACCCCTTTCATTTTTTACGAAGGTCCCCCTTCGGCCAACGGGAAACCGGGCATTCACCACATGATGGCGCGTACCATCAAGGACATTTTCTGCCGTTACAAAACCCAGAAAGGCTACTACGTGCAGCGGAAAGCCGGTTGGGACACCCATGGCCTGCCAGTGGAGCTCGGCGTGGAAAAAAGCTTGGGCATCACCAAGGAAGACATCGGCAAAAAGATTTCCGTGGACGAATACAACCGGGCCTGTCGCGAAGAGGTTATGAAATACAAGGACTTGTGGGACGACCTGACCGTGAAGATGGGCTATTGGGTGGATTTGGACAATCCTTACATCACCTTTGACAACAATTATATAGAGACCCTATGGCACCTCCTTTCGGAAATTTACAAGAAAGGGCTGCTGTACAAAGGATACACCATCCAACCCTACTCCCCGGCCGCCGGAACGGGCCTGAGCTCCCACGAGCTGAACATGCCCGGCTGCTACCGGGACGTGAAGGACACCACCTGCACCGCGCAGTTCCGCATCCGCAAGACAGCGCATCCGGTATTGGAACGCATACTGTCCCAAGCGGAAGCCGCCTACACAGAGGACTGCTGCCTGCTGGCCTGGACCACCACCCCCTGGACCCTGCCCTCCAACACCGCACTTTGCGTTGGGCCGAAAATCGACTACGTTGCCGTAGAGACCTTCCATCCCTACCGGGGTACGCCCATGCTGTGCATCCTGGCCCAGTCCCGGCTGCACGCCTATTTCGACCCGCAGGGCGCCGAGAAACCCATGGTCTACAACGCCGAGGACAAAATCATCCCCTACCGCGTGCTTTGCAGCTGCAAAGGCAGTGAACTGGTCGGCATCTCCTACGAGCAGCTTTTCCCCTGGGTGCGTCCCACCGCTTTGGAGGACAACCGCATCGTGGACAAATACGCGGAAGCCTTCCGGGTGATTCCGGGCGACTACGTGACCACCGAGGACGGCACCGGCATTGTGCACATCGCGCCCACCTTCGGCGCGGATGACGCCAAAGTGGCCCGCCTGGCCGGCATTCCCTCCCTGTTCATGATTACGGAGAAAAACGAGACCCGCCCCATGGTGGACCTGAAAGGCAAATTCTGGGACCGTGCCGAGCTGCGCAAGGATTTTGTGCAGCATTTTGTGGACACGGAAGCTTACGGCCAATTTGAGGGGCAGTTTGTGAAAAACGCCTACGACCCGCAATTCACCGTGGACGGAAAATACGACGAAAAGGCGGCCCAGAAAGCCGAAAACATTGATGTGCGCCTGTGCATCTTCCTGAAAAACAAAGGGCAGGTGTTCAAAATTGAGAAGCACACCCACTCCTATCCCCACTGCTGGCGCACTGACAAGCCCATTCTGTACTATCCCTTGGACAGCTGGTTTATCCGCACCACCGCCATCAAGGATCGCATGATCGCCCTCAACAAAACCATACAGTGGAAACCGGAGGCGACCGGCAGCGGACGTTTCGGCAACTGGCTGGAAAACATGGTGGACTGGAACCTTTCCCGCTCCCGTTTCTGGGGAACCCCCCTGCCCATCTGGCGCAGCAAGGACGGAAAAGAGGAACGCTGCATCGGCTCCGTGGAGGAACTGCGGAAGGAAATCGACCGTGCGGTGGATGCCGGACTGATGAAAGAGAACCCCTACCGTTCCGAAAGCTACGACCTGCATCGCCCCTACATCGATCAGGTGGTGCTGCTGTCGGAAAGCGGCCAGCCCATGTACCGGGAGCCGGACCTCATTGACGTGTGGTTTGACTCCGGAGCCATGCCCTACGCCCAGATGCACTACCCGTTTGAGAACAAGGAGGCGGTGGAGCAAGGCAAGGTGTTTCCCGCCGACTTTATCGCGGAAGGCGTGGACCAGACGCGCGGATGGTTTTTCACCCTGCACGCCCTCTCCTGCATCCTTTTTGATTCAGTGGCCTACAAAACCGTTATTTCCAACGGATTGGTCTTAGACAAAAACGGAAATAAAATGTCCAAACGCTTGGGCAATGCGGTTGATCCGTTCAAGATTCTGGCCCAACACGGCCCCGACGCCACCCGCTGGTACATGATTACCACCTCCCAGCCTTGGGAAAACCTGCGTTTCGACGAAAGCGGCATCGAAGAGGTGAAACGCACCTTCTTCGGCACCCTGTTCAACACCTACAAATTTTTTGCCGGGTACGCCAACATTGACGGGTTCGCCTACAAGGAAAACGACATTCCGTTGGAAAAACGTCCGGAAATCGACCGTTGGATACTGTCCGAACTCCACACCCTTATACAACAGGTAGATACTGATTATCAGGATTATGAACCAAGAAAAGCCGGTTTGCGCATCCAGCGTTTCGCCGACCTCTATCTGAGCAACTGGTACGTGCGCCTCTGCCGCCGCCGTTTCTGGAAAGGCGAATACAACGAGGACAAGATTTCCGCCTACCAGACGCTGTACACCTGTCTGGAAACCCTGACGAAACTGATTGCGCCCATCGCGCCTTTCTTCGCCGAACAGCTGTACCGCGCCTTGAACGAGACCACCGGCAAATCCGAAGCGGCCTCCGTCCACCTGAGCGACTTCCCCCAAGCGGACACCCGCTGCATAGCCCCCGATTTGGAGGAGCAAATGCGTATGGCACAAGAAGTTTCCTCACTCATTCTTTCTTTGAGAAAACGAAATAACCTGAAAGTGAGGCAACCCCTCTCCAAAGTCATGATTCCGGTCGCCGACGAGCGCATGCAACAGCACATCGGGAACGTCCGTCACCTGATTTTGGCCGAAACCAACCTCAAATCCATTGAGTTCCTGCGTCCGGACAACCACATACTGACCAAGACCATCAAGCCCAATTTCAAGACCTTGGGACCCAAATACGGCAAAATCATGAAAGGCATCGCCGCCGCCGTCGCCCAATGCGGACAGACGGAAATCCAGAAGATGGAGCAAACCGGCAGCCTGCGTTTGCAAGTGGAGGGACAGGAAGTGCTGCTGCTTCCGGAAGACGTGGAAATCCACACCCAAGACATTCCGGGCTGGGTGGTGGCCTCCAACGAGCGCATCACTGTCGCCTTGGACACCACGGTGACACCGGAGCTGCGCAACGAAGGCATCGCCCGTGAACTGGTGAACCGCATACAGAACCTCCGCAAGGAGACCCAATTGGATGTCACGGACCGCATACGGGTAAGCGTCACCTCCCCCGAAAGTCTGGAGGAAGCGCTGCAAACCCATAGCAACTACATTTGTGCCGAAACCTTATGCACTTCTTTGGAAATGAAGGTGGGAACCCCTGCGGATCCCTTGGTGGAGCTGACGGACACCCTCAGCATCCACATCGCTATTGAAAAGGCGTAAGCCTGTGTGGTCAATGGCTGACGGAAGGGTCAAGCTCCCCGAAGCGCCACAAGTCCCCGTTGCGCATCAGCAGGTAGGGAACGGCGATTTTCCATACGCCGCCCACCGGAAGCGCCAAGGTCTTCACACGCTCCATCGTGGCCACCCGCAAAAACACCACCGAACCTCCTTCCACAAAGACAATCTGGTCTTTATGCACAGTAAAGGCTCGTAGGCCGAGTTTCGGATACTGGGTGATGAAATTGCCGAACACATCAAAAAACAACAGCCCGGCCACCGAGTCGCACACCACCAGACGCGCATCCACTTCGCGCAGGTAGCAAGGGTTCACCCCTTGCAGCGACAAATCGGCAAAACGCTCGCTCGCAGCGACACGCCGCCCTTTTTCGTCAAAACGCAGCAGCTTCTCCTGCCAGCGGTCGTACACCCAGAAACCGCCCTGCGCGGAAGCGCAAACGCAAGCCGCCTCCCCGAGCCCCATCCCGGCCAGCGAAAACGCGTCGGAAATGGGTGTCAGGCGGTTGTCCACATAACGGATTTGCTGGAAAGGCGCGGAAAAAAGCAAAATCTTGAAAGGGTTACAGGCATCCAAGGCACTCACGCCCCCGTGCATCGACGCATCGTAATACGGGACTGCGGAATCGGCAAGACGCAGCAGCCGGCTCCCCTGCACATAAAAACCGTCCTCCAGCAGGGAGACGTTTTCCGCCACTTTGGTTTCCAGAAAAAGAAAGGCGCTTTCCTGCGCCGGGCACAAGAGGACGACCAACAGGCAGCCTGCGGCCAAAAGCCTGCGAAGACTCGCTGCCGACCTAACTATTTGACTTCCCAATCTTCAAAATTTACCGCATCCGGACGTTCGTCCTCCGTGTCGGGATAATGGGGATGCAATTCCTCATCCGGGAAATGCTCCTTCGCATAGGCGGACATTTCGTCAAAGCAGGAGGCAAACTTCTCCAAATCTTGCACATGCAAGAAGATTTTGTGTTTTTCGTAGAAAAAACGACCCCTTTCCTCATCGAAACGGCGCTTGCTCTCGGCAATCACCAAATAATGCTCGCCATAGCGGGTTTCCTTCATATCGAAGAAATAGGTCCGTTTGCCGGCTTTTATTGATTTCGAGAACAACTCTTTACCCTCTTTCTGCTTGTAATCTTCCATGGTTGTTTTTTTTGTTTCTAATCACACAAAATGCAAAAGCAAAAATAGGCATAATTTAGTTATCTTTCCCCTCCATGCAAAAAAAAATCCGGCAAAAGCCGGATTTCAGGTCAGTTTTTTTATCTCCTCCGCCTCGAAACCGCGGGAGGACAAGTAGGCGTACAAACGCCACGGAAGCGTCTCCTCCGGAACTCCGGCGTGGGTGCGCCGCCACCCGTCCGCCACCCGGCGTATGGTCTCGGTGTAGTCGGAAAAATCGACGGATGCCATGGCCTTGCGTATGCACGGGTCCGAGACCCCGTTGCGGCGGAGCTCCTGCACGATTTTCAGCCTGCCCCACCGCTTGATGCGGTAATGCCCTGACGCAAAGGCTTCCGCATAACGCGCTTCGTTTAAAAAGCCCTGGGTGATCAGCTCGGCAATCAGGGCCTCCGCGACCTCCGGCGCCACCTTCCACAAGGCAAGGCGACGGCGCACATCCTGCTGGCTGCGCTCCTGATAGGCGCAAAAACGCTCCGCTTTCGAAAGGGCTTCCTGGTAGGTCATTCCTGACAAATTTTATCCGGACGCGGCATGTTTCCCCACGCCCTTACTTTCGGTTTAACCATCATCGGTATTCCGGGGACTGAGGGACGCGGCACGCCGCGTCCCTACTCCTTCACCACCTTCCTCACTTCTTTCCCGCAACGCACCACGTACATTCCGCGGGCGAGGCCGGAAATGTCCACTTGCAGCGTGGCTTCGCCGGTGGGTTCCGCTTGCAAAACCATACGGCCGCTCATGTCAAACAAGCGCACGCGCTCCCCTTTCACACCCTTGACATACAACACAGTATGGGCCGGGTTGGGATATAGCGCAAAGGTCTCCGCCTGCCATTCGGGCACTGCGTTACGCAACAGCACGCGCACACGGTACAGGCAACGGACGGATGTGTCCTCGGCCGTCACCTCGACACGAATGTCCATGGTGTCCTGACGCGTTTCGGAATCCCATCGGTAGGAAGACAGACTGTCCATGGTTTCGGCACGGACATCGTTAGGAAACCACGGTCCGTAGAAAAGCGTGTAGTCGAACACCTCGGGCCGGAATTGCGGCAGCGGAAAACCGCCGTCCAAATAAAGGGCCTGCAAACGGGCGTCCCTGTGCAGGTAGCGGAAATGCAGCGTATACACAGCATAATGCACGCTGTCTTCCGCAATTACACGGATTTGGGCGGTGCCGGGAATGGCCGCGAGGGGCGTAATGTGGAGAAGCGAGCCCTCCCAAGCCGCATGCGCCCTCACCTCCGGCATCGCGACGACGCTGTCTGTCAGCACAAAATACCGCTCCCTCTCCCCGACCTGAAACGCAGGAACCAAGGTATCCTCAATCCAAAGCGAATCCAAGGCGACATCGGAGGAGAGCGTGCGACGGAAAGCGAAAAGGTAATCGGCGGCATGCAAACCGTTTTCCGCCAGTACGCGCACCAAGGCCGTATCATTCACTTTCACAGGGGTTCGCAAAATGCGGACCGTGGCCCGCGCATCCTGCGGCAAACAGCGCAGGCTGTCCGGGACCTCCGTGGTTTTCTCCCGTAAGGGAAGCGTATAAACCGTTTGTCCCTCCTTCATGGGAAGCAGGGAGTCCGCCGTTCCCAAGCGATACTGCAAGGCATGCAGGGAAGCCACCGGAGACAAGGTCCGCCGAAACAGCAGCCGATACACCTTGACCACGCTCGTGTCCTCCGCCTGAATGCGAATTTCAGCGGTATCGCCCAAGGCAAGGGCCTGACGCACCCTCACCTGCGCCACCGGAGAAGAGGCACGGGCCGTCACCACCGGAGGCCGGAGGCTGTCGTAATGCAGCCATACGCTGTAAAACGTGCTGTCCTTGTGAAAGTCCTCCAGCATTTTTCCGTCACAGCAAATGCTGTCCGCCTCCGCGTCACGCGAAAGCGCCACCGTGAAGCACACCACATAACGCTTGACATGGACGCGGCTTTCCGAAAACACCCACACCACGGCGGTATCGTTAGGAGAAATCGGCTGACGCACGCTGTCCGTCGCATCGAAATCCGCCCGACTCCATTCCAGCACAGGCGGAATCCGGGTCAAGGGAGGAAGTTGCACACGGTAAAAGAGGCTGTCCTTATGAAAGGACGGCACGGAAGCGTAGCGTTGCGCCAGATGATAGCCCAGACTGCTCAAATCGGCGTTATCCGAAAGGCGCAAAGAAAAATACAGGCGATAGGAGGCATGCACCGTGGTGTCCTCCGCCCACACCTCGACCAAGGCCATGCCGGGAACGGAACCTGGCAGGGTGACGCGCACCGTGGCGTCCGTATCGTAAGGCTCGGCCTGTATGCCCGGCACGCGGGCACTGTCTAACCAAAGGCTGTAGCTGTACACCGTATCCACAAATGAAGCCAAAGGCTTGTTGTCCAAACGGATGGAGACAAGCCGGGCGTCACGCGCCTTGCGCACCCGGAAAAAGAGGCGGTAGCACAGGCTGTCCTGCCCGTTTTCGGCCACCACCCACACACGGAGCGTGTCCCCCCACTGCCCCATCACGGGAATACGGACAAGGGCGTGGGTGTCCTGTGGCTGCGCCACAAGCTGCGGAAAGACGCGGGTCTTTTCCGGAAGCTCCACCACATACAGTGTCTGCTGCGCTTGGAAGGCAGGCACAGCGGTTTCCGTGCCATGCAGCCGATAGGCAAGGCTTGACAGCCGGGCGTTGTTGTTTTTCGCCAACGTAAAGGCGATACGGTACTCCCTCCGGATAGTGGTGTCCTCCGCCAAAACCATTACCACAGCCGTGTCCGGCACACGAAACACCCGGGGATAGCGCAGCTGCGCCTTCGGCCTGTTTGCTGTAACGTCCAAGCGAACAGAATCCGTGCCGTAGGGCAGTTCCACCGCATAGAACAGGCTGTCCGGACGGAAACCCGGCAGCAGTGTCCCATTGTACCGGATGCTGGACGCGGAGGCGTCCGTGGAAATCGCCACCCGGAAACGGACGGTATAGGTCAATCGGGTCTTGCCGTTCGCGGCGGTCACGGTGACACGGGCCGTCCCCGGCAAAGACACCGCCTGGGTGACCTGGGGGGTCAGCCCCGGATACAAAGACACACAGGAGACAATGGGCGGCACCGTGCTTCCAGACGGAAGCGCGACCTCGTAGTCCAAGGTGTCCGGATGAAAGCCCGGCACCGGAGTCTGATCATAGGAAAGGGAGGCCAGACGGGCCTCCGGCGATTTTTCCACGACATAATGCACCACATAGGTATGCACACTCTGCCCGTCTTCCGCCTTGGCAGTGATTTCGGAATAGCCGCCGTCCACCCCTTGGGCGGAAGGGACATAGCGGACGCTTGTCGTAATGTCCGCCACCTCGCCCTTGCAGCTCACCTTGGGCTGGTACTGCGGCGACGTGCCGTAGGGAAGCTCCACCGTATAGCTGAACCTGTCCTTACGGAAACCTTCCACCGGAAGACCGTCCACATGGATGGATTGCAGCCAGGAGCTGTACACCAAACGGATTTCATCTATCGAAAGCTCGTTGCCCACATGCCCATCCAGCACCGAAGAATCCGAAGCCATGTAGATCAGTATGTATTTGGGCGCAGCCTTACCGTCATACACAAAAGGCAGGCGCAGCTGCATCCAGTGGGTTGCCGGAAGCACGGAATCTGTCCGGGAAAGCAGGTGGTTGATATAGGCCGTGTACAAGGCAGGGTTGTTGGCATGGTTCATATACTGGAAATCCGTGTCGCCATGCACATAAGCCACGATGCGTGCACGGGAGGAGTCCCGGTCCGTGGCGTAATAGCGCACCCACAGGTACAGGGAGTCCGGCGTGCCGGACAAGGCTTGGTTGTACTTGGAAAGCTGACGTTCCGTGGAAAAATAGTTCTGGGGCGTGTACACCGCCATAGACCCTACGTTGAACATGCCGTTGGAGACCATTCCGCTGACGATAAAGGTCGAGCCGCCGCCGTAGACCCGCCGTGTCCGCATACGGATATAGCTGCTCCCCTGTCCGCCCGGCCGACCGCCGCTCTCGCGGGAATGCACGCTGGTGGTCGTAATGACGCCGCACACGGACTGGGAGTAACTGGAGGGCAGCCCGATGATGTTGCACCGGGCCGTATTGTAGGAATGCCAATGCTCCGGCAGGCTGATGGAAGCGGCGTCCCAACGCTCAAAGTCCGGATTCTCCAACTGGTATTGCGCCACCGCCGGCAGACAGCCGCACAGCAGCATGATCCAAAATGTGACAAAGAATTTTTTTTGCATGGATAGAATTTATTTTAAAACAACGCCGGTCTCCGCGTCTAACAACAAAGTCTGCTTGGGTTGCAGACGCAGCCGCACCTCCTTCCCGTTCCGCAGGTGCAGCGTGCGCTCCCCGCCTTCGGCGGTATGTATCATCAGCAGGCCGCTGCCCGCTATCACAGCATCTCCTTCTGTATCGTAGATATGGCAGCCCGCCTGGCGGAACAGCTGCCGCCACAGACCCGCCGTCATCAGCGGCAGGGCGAAGAAATAATCCGTGACACTGTCCCGGACAATCCGGGCCGCCGCCACTTTGGCCGGAAACAAGGTGTCAAACACGGCAAGGGGTTCCGCCCGGCTGTCCCGGACCGCGAAAAAAGTCTGCCGGAACGCGCGGACGCTGTCGTTCTGCCGCATGAAAATCGTTTTGCCCACCTCGGCTATCTTTTCCCCGGACTGCACACTGTCCCCGAAAGCCGAGGAAAAACGCAGGGTCGGAATGTGAATGTCGGAAAAGGTGTCCAAACGCATGCCTACACAGGCTTCCACATGGCGGACATCCAGCGTGCGGCCGTCATTGTAGCCGGGGGCCGTCAGCCAGACAAGGCTGCGCCCCGCCTTCGCCGCATGCTGCCGTATCCGCTGCCGCTGCTCCGGACGCAACAGAAAGCAATTGACAAAAACCACGGCCTTGTAGGGGGACAAATCCATTCCCTCCACATCGGAGAGGTAGCAGGTGGCCACGGAGGCCCCTGATTTATACGCTTCTATGGGCACCACGTTCACTGACGTCTGGTCGGTGATGGGATCGTCCGCGTCCCGGGAGGCCGTATGGTAGAAAACCTCGGTGTCAAACACCAGCAGCACGTCCGCGGGCGTGGCCTGCTCCTTGTGGAAATAGCTTTCCTCCAAGCGGTGCAGCTCCGCGATTTCCCGCATATACGCCGGATCGTCCCACCATCCGCTGTTCATCAGGGGGCCGAAATCGTAATACCACATGCCGCCGCCCCTCAGGAAGGGACTCAGCACGAATTTGCGCAGCATCTGCACACTTTCTTCCAAGGGATACATCTGAAGCCCACCCAAATAGACATACCCCAGATGGGTCGGCTGGTCCATTTCGTCCAACCACAGCTTGCCGTGCAGGTTCACCGATTCGACCAATCCGCGCGACAAGGCGGGGCCGCCCGGTTTGCGACTGTTCTTGTTATAGGCCTGCGGCGCGCAGAGAAAATCGATATAATTGGAAGTCAGTATGTCCTGCTCGCGCAAATGCCCTCCGGCGGCCTGACGGCCGAAAAGGGAAAGGTAATAGCCGTAGAAGCAGCCCACCGTAATGGGACGCGGCCAAGTTTCCTTCACCACTTTGGCAAAGGAGAGAATGCTCTGAGTCACTGCCTGATGCTGGCATTCGTAATAATCAATGACCGCCTGCTCCTTCCGGGGATCCCGGAAAATCCCCGCCGAAGTCCGGTGCCGCTCCATGCCAGGCACACGGGCGGAGGACAAACTTACGGACGACTGGTTCCACGCCTTGCGCAAAGCCTTGTCGTTGCGGTATTTGTCTTTCAGAAACTGCCGGAAACACCGCTGCATGGGTTCCGACACATCCGGGTCGTGCTTCACAAAGGCCCACTGGTGATGCTCCCCGTTCAAACCGTTGGCAATCTGTATGCCCATCAAATGACGGCCCTCCGGCGTTGCCGCCAGCTGCCTACAAAAATCCGCGACCATGCCCTCCATCCACTGCTGCCACGTTTGGGAAGCATAGCTGCAACGGGGAACGGTGTTCAAATCCTGCCACAGATAATTCTGGTGCGAAGGGCGGTAAGGCTCTTCCTGCAAGGTGTCGTCGGCAAAACGGCAACACTCCTCCGGATGCTGTTTCAGCCACCAGAAAGGCGGATTCACATGCAGACGGAACATCACCGCCGCATCGGGGCAATGCTGCAGCACGCCTTGAATCTGCTTCCGGGCCTCGGTGATGTCCAAGGCTCCGTTTTCCGGCAGCATCTCCTCAAACCAAACATCCAGTTGGTAGAGTTTGAACCCGGCCTGCGCGAATTGGGAAATGCTGTGCGAAGGCAAGGCCTCATAGGAGCGGTTTCCCGTCGGACGGTCCGTCAGCGCATAGAACTGCGGCAAGGTCGGCACATCATTGATATACAAGGCCGGACGGCCTTTATAAGGTTTCACTTCGGCCTTTTCCACCGTCTGCGCCTGCAAAGCGGGGAAAACGAAGGGAAAAAGCCAGAGCAAAAGGGATTTTATAATTTTATTCATTTGATATGCTTTATTTTATCAAATCATAGCGTTTGTCAAAATAGCGGTAGATGGCGATATGGGCCGCTAACAGCACCACCACCCAGAACCCCATGTAGAGGTATTTGCTGTAAGGGAAGAGGAAATACCCGACATTAATCAGCAGCTGCAAGGCCGCATACAACAGGGAGACACGCAGTTGGGGAATGCCCCCCTCGTTGGCCAGCAAATGGAAAATAAAGACCCGGTGAGGTTGGAAAATATTCTGTTTCAGATACAAACGACGAATCACCGAAAAACCGGCATCGGTGCCGTACACCACCAAAAAGGTCATATAGCTGATTTCGGCGGTGGAATATTGCAGCAGACGGCCGAAAAGGTAGACGATAATGACCCCCAGGCTGACCGCCCCCACATCCCCGGCGAAACAGAGGGCGTGCTTGCGGAAATTGAAGCAGAGAAACACCAAGTCCGCCAAACAGACGTAAGTGATAATGTCTTGCGGAATAAACTCAACCACAAACAGATTGACATAGGACAAGGTCAGCAGGGCGATGAGGGTGTAAAGTCCGGTCATGCCGTTGATGCCATCCATGAAATTGTACACATTCAGGATGCAGATGGCAGAAAGGACGGCGATAAAGGATTTCCAGCCAATCAAATTAAACACGCCGAATTGGGACAGCACCAGAAACAATCCTATCGTCTGCACCAGCAGCCGGACATTCGGACGCACCGAACGCACATCGTCCACCAAGCTGACTGCCGCTATCAGCGTCATTCCCAACATAAAGCGCGGCCATACACAGTGATGGGTCAAGAAGAAAAACAGGCAGGAGGCGTAAAAGACCACGCCGCCGCCCCGGACTGTCCCCGCGTGATGGGAGCTGCGCTCGTTGGGCACATCCAGAATATTCCATTTTTTCGCCAAGCGTATGTATAGCAGTTCCACCGCCAGCAGCAATGCGGCAATCGCCAAATAGATAAACCCGTTCATTTTATTTTCGCATCAAAGAAACTATTTTTCCAAAATAACGCAAACTTTGCCGAATGAAACCGCTCGGCACGCCATGCTCCCGCACAATCTGCAAATGCTCCCGCATAATCAGCCGACGGGCGGCGAAACCCGAGGACGAGGCGCCGCCGTTGCGCATGTCCACAAACACCATGGGCAGGTAACGGGTGCGGATGCGGGCCTTCCAAAACAGGCGCACAAACATGTCGTAATCGGCGGAAATGCGGTAGCGCGTGTCGTAGCCGCCGTAGGTCCCGAAACAGCTGCGGCGGGCGTAGAAGGACGGATGGGCGGGCATCAGGCCATACACCAGTTTTTTCCGCCGGAAACCCTTGGAGGAATAATAGCGGACCACCCGGGTGGTGTCCTGCGCATCCACGTAGCGCACATCACCGTACACCCCGTCCAAGGAGGCGTCCTCCCCGAAAGCGGCAGCCACCTTCTCCAGCACATCCGGCGCGGCGAAAAAGTCGTCGCTGTTCAGTATGCCGACCACCTCGCCGGTAGCCATGCGGATGCCTTTGTTCATGGCATCGTAAATCCCCTTGTCCGGCTCGCTGATCCAACGCAAGCGGTCTCCGAAACGGGGGGCGAAATCCTGCACAACCGTCAAGGTATCGTCTTTTGACCCGCCGTCCACCACAATGTACTCCACATCGGCATAGGTCTGGTCCAACACGCTTTGCATCGCTCCGGCAAGGGTTTTCCCTGACTGATAGGTGACTGTGATAAGGGATATTTTCATCGTAAAGTCTCATAAAGTTTCACATAACCGTCCGCACAAACCTGCATGTCGAATTTCGCGGAAGCGGCACGCAGGCAGGCTTCCACCGGCTTGGCTTGCTTGCGGAAGGAAAGGACAGCCGCCTCCAAAGCCTCGTAATCCCCGCGATCCACAACGATTCCCGTCCCCTCCTCCACGGATTCGGGGCTACCGCCTGTCCGGTAAGTGACCACCGGTGTGCCGCAGGCCAAGGCCTCCATGTTCACCGTGGGAAAACTGTCGTTATACGTCGGATTCACAAACACATCGGCCATGGTGTAATAGGCGGCGAGCTCCTCCTGGCTGTGCGTGCGCCCGACGGAAACCAGGTGTTCCGGCAGCCCGGCCCGCTGCGCTTCCGTCATACCGACCAGCACCACACGGATTTCCGAATGTCCGCTCAAACGCACAAACTCCGCCAAGCCCTTGGAGGCATACCACACGGACGACACCCCCAGAACCACGAAGGCCCCTTCCAAGCCCAAACGCCGCCGCAAATCGGAGGAAGTGGGGCGAAAACGGTTCAAATCAATGCCGTTGTGCAGCACCTGTATGGGGAAGGTTTGCAGGAAGGATTGGCGTGCCACGGAAGCAAGCCATTGGGAAACAGCCACAATGTGCACATTGGGAAGCGCGGTAAACAAGCGTTTCTTCCACCGGAAATTGGCGCGGGAACGGTCCCAAAACAGGGATTTCGGATAGGTGTTCCGCAAGGGGCAGCCACCGCACTCCGTCTGCCAGCGCAAGCAGTCCGCCGCATCGAAATGGACGCAATGCCCCGTCATGCTCCAGCAGTCGTGCAGCGTCCACACCACCGGAATGCCGGATTTTTTCAAATAACGGAAAAACAATCCGATATGCAGGTAATAACCGTGCACATTGTGCAAATGTATGATTGTGGGATGCAGTTTCCGTATACGGCGTATCAAACGCTTGGTCGCAAAGTAGGAACCCCGCCCTTGCGCATCGAAAAGCATGCTGCGCAAGGCATGCAGCCTTTCCTCAAGAAGCGTGTCGAAGCGGATTTCCTTCAAGTGTCCGGGACGGTAGTAGCGCACCCCGGAAACCATGTGGCAATCCCAGCCGGCCTCCTGCGCCCTAAGCCCTATCTGCTCCGCGATGCGGCCAATGGAGCCGCTTCCCGAATAGGAATTCAGCTGCACAAGCACCGGTTTGCCCGTCTTTTTTTCTCCGCTTGACATTTATTTATTATTTTTTATCCACAGAAAAAACATCCTCTTCCACTTTCCGGGCGATACGGCGATAGAGAAACGCCTCCCGCTCCTCCGAACAAGCTGCCGCACGCAAAGCGGCGTAAGGCTCCGCATCGTCCAACAGGGAATCCAACAAGGCCCCGCAGGTCTCCACGCTTCTTTCTTTCAGCAGCAACGCACCCGGAACATCCACATGCCCAAAGCCTTCCAACTTACTGAACACACAAGGGACCTTGCAGGCCAAAGCCTGTTCCCACAGCACCGAATGAAGTCCGGGGAAAAACACCAGATCCGCCGCCAGAAAGTAACGGTACACCTGTTCCGCCGACACCCAACCGGCCAGCTGCACCCTGTCGGAGGCAAAGGATGCCAACACAGGCCGCATCTCCTCCGAAACGGCACCGAAAACCAATAGTTTCAATTGTTTGTGCTTCGAAGCCGCGACCGCTTCCGCAAGCAGGTGTATGTTTTTGTCCCGGTCAATTTTTCCACCGGTCACCACCAGAAAATCCGTGGGAGCTACCGCGTACTGCGTGCGTATCCGCTCCCGCCAGCCCTCGTCCGCGGCCCGCTCCAGGGCCTCGTCATCCGCCCCCATGAGCAGCAAATCGATTTTGCGTTCCGGAATGCCGTACATGTCCCGCAGAAAATCGCAACGGGCGGGGGTCACGCCGTAGAACCGCTCCCCTATCCGCGCCAGCCGACGGGTGACAAGCCAACGGTAAACGTAGCGGGTGTACAGGTAGGCCAAGCGGTTGCGGCAGCTGTTCAGCAAATCCCCATGGTTGTCGAACACGATGCGCACCGAGGGATACCGCCGGTGAAAAGGACACAAGGCCAAATAACTGACGGAGGCCAAGCCGTGCACAAACAGCAAATCGGGCGCTTCCTGCGCCAAAACCTTACGCAAGCCCCGGTAAAGATGGAACCTGCGGTTGATGCGGAAAGGCAGCCACGGAGCGAGCCGCCGCACCCGTACCCCTTCCGCCGTGAACTCCTCTTTCGTGGGGGCTTCCAGCCATTGCCTGTCCAAAGCGTCCCGCCGCAGATAGGGCGTGGTGACCACCGTCACCTCATGCCCCGCCTTGCGCTGGTACTTGGAAAGCAGGTTGTCCTGATAGGCCAACGCGCTGTCGAAGGGAGTGGTCAAGCAAAGATGCACCACCTTCATTTTCGTCCTCCTTTCATGCAAACATACACCTCCACCACATGTTTCGGGAAAAGCCGGAAAAGCGCCCGCTCCAGACGGTATTTCGCCAAGCCGCCCATTTCCCGGAACAAATGCCGGTGCTTATACAGGTAGCCGTTGAAGGCCTTGCGCTCTTTGCCATCAAAAAAACAAATGATGCTCAAGGCGTTATTCAAGGCTTTGGCGATACGGAAGGAAAAAACCTCCGCCGCCTCCGGCTCCGTAACACGCTGGCGGCGGAACGCAGCCAATGACTCCGCCACCGTCACCAAGTCGTAAGCCCGCTTCACCACAGGGAAACGTCCCAGAGAGCGCGGGTCGGAAAAAACATGGTACAACACCTTTCCGCAGACCGCCACCCGCTCCGCCTCATACAGCATGCGCGGCGTGAACTCGGCGTCCTCATGGCAAAGGCCGGGATAAAAGCGCAGCTGCCGCTCGCGCAAAAAATCCGAACGGAAGAGGTAAAAAGGCACGCAATCCTCAAAGCGGTTTCCGCACAGCAATTCCCTGCCGGAACGGAGACCTTCCGGCAGCAGGTTGCGATCTTCCGCCACGCCCTCTGTCCGCGCCCGGAAAGCGACCACATCCGGCTGTGCGGAAAGCTGTGCCAGCAGCGTTTTCACCGCATCCGGAGCAATGTGGTCGTCGGCATCCACAAACCAGAGGCAGGCGCCCTTCGCCGCCGCCGCGCCATTGTTCCGCGCCTCGGAAAGTCCGGCATTGGGCTGGTCAATGACCCGAAGTCGGGCATCCTCCGCCGCAAACTGCCGCAAAACGGCAAGCGAGCCGTCCGTCGAGCCGTCATTGACCGCAATCACCTCGTAGCTGTCCGACGGCGCCTCCTGCCCCAAGCAGGAAGCCAGGCACTTCGGCAGAAAAGCCTCCTTGTTGTAAACGGTAATGATAATGGAAAGATGCATCATAACTCAGTTCATTTCAACAATTTGTTTCCGGCTGAGGAATCTTAAGCATACAATCTGCTTTGCAACTCAACGTAGTGCGCACGTATATCGCCAACAGACATATTCAACCTTTCCTTTGCATCACTCGTTGAGTTAAACTTGATTTTGATAAAGGTACCCAGATTTTCCGAACTAAGTTCCTTGTAACCATTATTGACGTAGTATTGCAAGATGA
>JAGAEQ010000055.1 GCA_017613015.1 Bacteroidales bacterium
GAGCAGATTTCGGAGATTTTCCTCAAGACTGCCGACAACGAAAAGGAGCATGCGAAACTCTGGTTCAAGGAGCTGGAGGGAATCGGCAGCACCGCTGAGAATCTAGCCGCAGCCGCAGCCGGCGAGAACTACGAATGGACGGATATGTACGAGGGCTTCGCCCGCACCGCCGAAGCGGAAGGATTTCCGGAACTGGCCGCCAAATTCCGCGGTGTGGCCGCGATTGAGAAACACCATGAGGAACGCTACCGCGCCCTGCTGCACAATGTGGAGGCCAAAGAGGTCTTCGCCCGCAGCGAAGTGAAGGTGTGGGAATGCCGCAACTGCGGACACATCGTCGTCGGCACGCAAGCGCCCGAGGTCTGCCCCGTCTGCGACCATCCGCAAGCCTTCTTCGAAATCAACAAGCAGAACTACTAAATAGACGGACCTTCCCGCCCATGCGTTTTCCTTGAAATTTTTATGGGTTGCGGCGGGCTTGGTATCCGAATTTTATGGAACTTTGCAACTCACCTACGGAAAAAGACCCGGACAGATGAAAAAACTGTTGTTTATGATTACGTTACAGCTTTTTGCCCTGCATGCGGGGGCGCAAAAAACGGTACAGGAGCGCACGCCTGCGGAAACCGTCCCGACGATGCAGGCGGATTTTTCTGCGGAAAAACAAAAAATCGGCATCTCCCTTTGCGGCGGGGCCGCCTTGGGCTACGCGCACTTGGGATTTCTCCAGGCGATGGACGAGGCGGGCATCCGTCCCGACTGCATTGCCGGCACCTCCATGGGCGCCATCATGGGCATGATGTATGCGGCGGGGTACAAACCGCAAGAAATCAAGGAGATTGTCAAGAAAGAGCATTTCGACCGCCTTTGGGGCATGGTGAGCCTGAGCCTGCCGCACCGGGGCGGACTGATTCCGATGGCACGCATCCGCCGTGTGCTGCTCAAGTATGTGCCGCACGACAGTTTCGATTCCCTGGCGGTGCGTTTCTACTGCTGCACCTTCGATGTCAAGCGTTTGCAGCCCATCTACCGGGGCAAGGGAGATTCATTGGTGCAGTATGTGTGCGCCTCCGCCGCCATCCCGACCATCTTTTCCCCCATCAGCATCAACAGGAATCCCTGCGTGGACGGCGGGGTTTGCGACAACCTGCCGGTGCGGCCGCTGCTGGACGAAGGCTGCGATGTGCGCATCGGATCCCACCTGCTGTTGGAAAAACCGAACCGGCCCATGTTAGCGGAAACCATTGGTTTGCATGCCATTTCCTATTGCGTGTTCGCCACCGCCCACGCCAGCCTGGCCCAACTGACCGGCGTAGTCACCATCGACCCGGGCGAATATTGGATGACCGATTTCAACAAGGTGGACGAATTGTACGAGATTGGCTACCAGGCCGGAAAACGCTATTTTGCCGGTATTGCACATCAATGACACGTTGTAGGGACGCCCCGCGTGCCTCCACGTCAGAACGCAACGGCGACCGGTATTATCACAGCAGCAGCGGGTTGCGGGGCATCTTTCCGCAGGTTTTGGGAAATGCCATAGACCAGCAGTGCGGAGGCGGTGCCGACCAAGGCGCCGGAAAGCACGTCGGAAGGGTAATGCACCCCGAGGTAAAGCCGTGAAAAGCCCACGCCTGCGGCCCACAGAATAGAGGGACCCACCACATACCATTTCGGATAGCAGAGACTGAGCGAGGTGGCTACGGCAAAGGTCAGGGAGGTGTGTTCGGAGGGGAAGGAATAGCCCAAGGTGGTCCGGACCGGATGCAGTTCATCGGGATAGGCAAGGTAAGGGCGTGGCCGCTGTATGCTCCATTTCAGTCCTTCGCTCAAGGCAAAGGCGGTGGCCAAGGAAAGGCCTGTCACACAGCCGGAATACAGCAAGTCTCGGTTATCCGCCGCCCAACCCGCCCCCATCATACCAATAGGAATAGCGGGAGCCAGCACCAAACTGTTGGAGGTCCAGGACATGACATGGGTCATGGCCGGTGTGCGATGTTCTTCCAGCTGTTGCAGCACGCGGAAATCCATGCCCGGTGACGCAATCCCTTGCTCCGGAAGTTCCTGCGCCGCCACATCCGCCGCCAAGGCCATAAGCACGCCGCAGGTCACGAAAAGGTTTCGCACATTCATTTGAACAGGCAAAACACCGTCTTAGCGCACCACCTTCGTGAAGACCGGCGCTTCGCCTTCGACAAGCATCACATACACTTGAATTTCACCGGCTGTCGGTATCTTGGGATTGTTTTCGCGGGGCAGGTCCACCGCCGTGAACAGGTATTCCGTACCTTCGGGAAGGGCACGCAGGGCAACGGTTTTGGCCTGGGCATGCAACATCGGATAACCGTCCACCGCCGCGTTAAAGACCGCCGCTTCCGCTTCGCTCACAGGATGCTGTTCCGGAAACTCCTCCAAACGGGCGTAGTCCCCTTCAAGGAAACCGTTGGCTTTCAGGAACTGGTCCACTTCCTTGGGCATGGCCGACATGCGTGCCGCACGCACACCGTAACCGGGAAGGATTTCCGCATCCGGCTGTTTTTCTTTCAGAAACTTCACACTGGATTCCAGTCCGCCGCTGCCAAAAGTGCAGAACGGGACAAGCTTCTTGCCGCTCAAATCCACGTTTGCAAGGAAAGTGGCCACGGGCGGCGCATAGGTGCCGAACCAGACAGGATAGCCGAGAAAAATAACATCGTAATCGGCGAGATTGGCGCTTATCGGCTGTATTTCAACGGGAAGACCCTGCTCCTGTTCCCTCAGGCAGCGTTCGATGGTTGCCTGAAAATCCCCGTCGTAAGGTTTCACCGCCTCCAAGGCCTCTATGTCGGCATTGAGCCGGTTGGCAATCTCTTCGGCCACGGCTTTGGTGTTGCCGGTTTGGGAATAATAGAGCACCAGCGTTTTAGGGGTCTCCTCCCCTTGTTTCTCTTTTTTGTTTCCGCAGGAAACGGCGGTCATGGTCACGGTTGCAAGCACCAGCATCAATTTCATGTTTTTCATACGCATAAGATGTGTGTTTCGGTAATAACGTCCAAAGGCGCGTTTTATTTCATCGTTCAGGAAAGAATTTGCGCCGTGTGGTTTTTCGTGTCCACTTTTCCAATGGCATCGACAATAACACCCTTTTCGTCAATAACATAGGTAGTGCGCAGCGTGCCCTCCGTCACCTTGCCGTACATTTTTTTCTCGCCCCAAGCCTCGTAAGCCTTGAGAATACGGAGGTCGGTGTCGGCGATGAGGTGGAAGGGCAGCTCATATTGGGCGATGAAACGTTGGTGCGAGGCCGCGCTGTCACGGCTGACTCCCAACACATTGTAACCCAGCGCAAGAAAACGTTCATAGTTGTCGCGCAGGTCGCAGGCCTCGGCGGTGCAGCCCGGCGTGCTGTCCTTGGGGTAGAAGTAGAGCAC
>JAGAEQ010000056.1 GCA_017613015.1 Bacteroidales bacterium
ACTCTTCTCAAAAGTACTCTCCAGGGATGTCTGCTGCTGATCTCCATCCTTATCAAAGAACTCTCCCGACGGGGCGCTCACGCGCCGTCGTTCGGGAATGCAAAAGTAGCGCTTTCTGAGACACGAAACACCCTTTCCGCAAAAAAAATTTCACCGGAAACGGAAATCCTGCAAAACAGGTTGTTACGCGCTTCCCACGAAGCAAAAGGGCGGCGGATTGGGCGGAAGGGACGGGCGGAGGGGCGGCATGGCGGGCGGAAGGTGGAAGGATTTCGGGGGAAAACAGGGTCAAATGCAGGGACGACGCGGACGGGATACTAGGGCACATACATTATATTGTATGGGGATTGGGCGGGACGGAGGGCGTGTCCCACGAAAACACCACAAAAATAATTAAGGAAAACGGGAACGCATCCGGGGCTTCCTTTTTTATTGTGCATAGAACGCTACAGCCGCCTGCCGTGAAAAAATTGTCGTTTTTTCGGGCGGAGAGTGGTATCCGTATTCAGATTTTGCGGAACTTTGCGCCATGGTCAAGAAAAAGGACATCCGCCTGCTGCTGTACGGCATATCCCTGCTGCTGTTCGCCGCGGCCGTGTGGCTTTCGCACACTAACGGGAAGCGCATACGGCCGGAAAGGATACACCCGTACCTGCAAGCGCGTTTCGAAGCCAAGGAAAGGCAAATGGACGGCTACGCCGATTCTGTCATCGGGCAGCGCCTGACCGACATTCCCCGGCTGCTGGCGTTTTGCGAACGGCACGACATCGAAAATTCGGAATTCGCCTTTTACGTGTACGAAGGCTCGGAACTGAAAGCCTGGTCCTCCAACATTGTCAATCTGCCGAACAAGCTCAACCCCAGGACACTCGGCATTTCCGGATACCATGTGTTCGGGAAAAACAAGACCTACGTCCGCCAATACGTCCATGAAAAGGAAAGGATTTTCTGCATTTACGTGCTGGAATCCCCCTACGGGCTCCCCCGCCCCTTCTGCCGCATCGGAAGCAACATGGCCGACGGGAACGCCATCCGCATACAGCCCGCCTCCGACACCTACCCCATCCTCAACCGTCAGGGGGAAGCGGCTTTTTCCTTGGAAATGAGCGACCCCGTGCCCGAATCCGACAGCATGGCCTTTGTGGAGTGCCTTTTGTGGATGATTGCCTGCACCATGCTGATGGTCACTATACGCCACCGCCTGCGCCAGACACCCTTCTTCCGCAAACGGCCCAACAGCCTCTGCGGCCTGCTGATACTGCTTTCCGTCGGTATGCTCTGCTTTTTCCTGTACAGCGGCTTTCCGGCTTCGATGCACACTTCCAAGCTGTTTTCCAGCCTGTACTACACCTCCGCCTTCCGCTCGCTCGGAGGCCTGCTCATGGGCAGCTACACCCTACTGGCCCTGATGGTCGCATGGGTGAAGGATGTCCGCTGGCCGAAAAAGCTGCGTACAAGCTGGTTCTGCTTTGTCCGGCTGACCGTGGCGCACCTGCTGTACATCATCACCTTTGTCTGCTTTTACCGCATGATGCTCAACGCATCTTTCAACACCCTGCCCACCCTGCCGATTTGGAACCCCATGCTGGGGGATGGAAACACGCTGCTGATCAAACTGCTGTTCACGTTTTCCCTGACCGCCCTCCTCTGCGTGGTGCAGCTGGTGCTGGAGAACAGCTACCGCTATAGTTTCAGTCTCCGTTTGAAAAAACGCAAAATAAACAGAATCTGTCTCTTGTCGGCCCTGCTCGCGGCGGCGGCCTACCTGCTCTTCATCCTGCCTGTGCCGGAACGGGAACACCACCTTTTCTGGCTGACCGGCCTACTGTTTTTCGCGGGCATTGTCGGGGTGAACATCGTGCACGTGAACCTGCCGCAAGAACGCTTCTCGCTCCGTTACCAAACGATTTCCTGCCTGATTTCCATTATGTTGCTTTCGTTCCTCTTGGAAGACGCCAACCACGAGCGGCTGCAACTCTCCCAGGAATCCTTCGCCTCCTCCCTTTTGGAGAAGGAAGACCCGCTGATGCTGTACAACCTGCGGGAGGTCAGCCGGATGATGGACGAGGACGAGACCATGAAACAGTTGCTTTCCGACACCAACGTGTGGAAGACCGACCTAATGGAATACCTTCAGGAACAATATATTCTGCCTTATTTTGAAAACTACCGCCAAACCCTTTCGGTCGGACGGGGCAGCATTCCCACCGACCACGGCAACATACAGCACCTGCGCCGGATTTTCCGCTCCGGAAGTCCGGATTCCCAATGCCCGGACCTGGCCATGCTGAACAAGCCCCAGCTGGGAAGCCCGCCCTACCTGCTGATGAAGGCGATGGCCTGCAAGGACAAACGCCAAAAGGACGACACGGTGTACATCGCCATGGAAATCACCGGCGGCTCCGATTTTTTCAAGCCCAACTACCTGCTGAACCGCAACGAACACCGTCTGGAGACGGAAATTCCCCGGCTGTCCTGCGCCGAATACGAGAACGGCGAACTGATTTCCAGTATGGACATGAACAACCTGTTCTATCTGAACATGCGGAACTACGGACTGGACACCCTGTACAACGGCATGCTGTTCAAGCGGGGGCACGTCCACTACCACGTCTATTTCCGCAAACCAGACCACCTGATTCTGCTGGCCTCGACGCAGACGCCTTTCCGCCGCAGCTTAGCCATCTGCACATACCTCTTCCTGTTCGCCATTGTGCCTTTCACCCTGATACAGCTATTGGTGCATTTCAGGCAGCGCAAACGTTTCCTGATGTTCAAGCAGCGCGTGCAGCTGCTGATTGTGGGGCTGATTCTGCTGACCTCCCTCACCGGATGCGTGCTTTTCTCCATTTTTACCCTAACATTCAGTCAGTTGGAATTAGACCAAAGCTCCAGCGAACGAAGCAACATGATGCTGAACATGCTGCCCAGCGAAAACCTCTCGCCGGATTCGGCCACCACCACCTACCTGGACAGCAAGCTGGTTCCTTCCCTTTACCGCATCGCCAAAAAATACGTGGAAAACGCCAACATCTACACCCTGCAAGGGGAAGCCGTGATTGCTTTGGACAAGAGCCTGCCGATACTGCAAAACCCGGTCCGCCTCAACCCTAAGGTGATAGAGGAAATCAACTACCGCAAAAAAGCCTTCTACCGGGACACGGACATCGGACATGTGCGCAACCAGGCGCATATTCTGTACAAACCCATACGGAACCGCAAAGGGGAAATGGTGGCCTATTTCAGCTTCCCCTCCCAACAGAAAGGGGGCTACATGGAATACCTGCTTTCCTCCATCCTCCCGCTATTCTTATGCATTTATCTTATAATCAATATTTTCTTTGCCTTTTTCGGTTCCCTGACAGGAAAATACCTGCTGGCCTCCCTCTCCCACATCGCCGCGCACCTGAGCAAGGTGAAGCTGCAATCCAAAAACCGGAAAATCCAATGGAAGTACCAAGACGAAATCGGACTGCTGGTAACGGACTACAACCGCCTGATTGACGATTTGGAAGTCAGTGCGGAAAGACTGGCCCGCACCGAAAGGGAATCGGCATGGAAGGAACTGGCGCAACAGGTGGCGCATGAAATCAAGAACCCGCTGACCCCCATGAGACTGCGCACCCAGCAGTTGCAGCGGCACATACAGGAAGGGAGCTGCACCGATGAACAGTTGAAAAAATACACGGAAATGATGATAGGGCAGATTGACGCCCTGACCGACATCACCTCCTCCTTCGCCTCTTTGGCCAAAATCCATCAGGGGAATGCCGCGGCACAGCCCTTGCTGGAAATTATGCGAAACGCATTGGATATGTACGAGAACTCCCCCGACTGCCGTTTCGAGCTGCACCCTTCGCCGGACGCGGAGCAAGCGGTGGTATGGATAGAGCGGGAACAGTTGCTCCGGGTGTTCAACAATTTAATCAAGAATGCGATACAAGCCAAGAAAGACGGGGTTCCCCAACGCATTGTCCTGAAATTGGCGCACGCGGAGAACGAGCCTTTCTGGTGCGTCGAAATCACGGATTACGGCAAAGGGATGGACAAGGAGGAGAAAAGCCACGCCTTCACTCCCCATTTCACCACCAAATCCACCGGAAGCGGCCTCGGGCTTGCCATTGTGAAAAACATCCTTTCCGACTGGGGCGGGGACATCCGTTTCGAATCCCTGCAAGGGGCCTACACATCCTTCTTCTTCCGCCTGCCGGAATACCGTCCGTAAGGGATAGAGGCATCCTTTTTTTCCACCAAGCGGAACACCTCCGCCGCCTCCGGAAATAAAAATCCCAGGGCAGGACAAAGCTATCGCTTTTTTACGGATATTTGCATTCTAAAATCTGTTTTGTGTCATTAATATGGAATTGATATGGAAAAGGCTGTGGAAGAACGCGTAAACACTTGGCTCAATGGAGCCTTCGATGAAGAGACCAAGGCGGCTGTGTGGGATATGCTGCGACATAGGCCCGATGAATTGCAGGATGCCTTCTATAAAGAACTGGAATTCGGCACGGGCGGCATGCGCGGACTGCTGGGCGTCGGCACCAACCGCATGAACAAATACACGGTGGCCATGGCCACGCAAGGGCTTGCCAATTATGTGCTGCAGACCGTCAAAAACCGTCAGGCGCGTATGGCAGTCGCATACGACTCCCGCAACCACAGCCTGGAATTCTCTGAAATTGTGGCTGATGTGCTTTCCGCTAACGGCATACAGGTGTTCCTGTTCGACAGCATCACCCCCACACCCGAGCTTTCGTTCAGCATACGCCATCTGCACTGCGACAGCGGCGTAATGATCACCGCCTCCCATAATCCCAAGGAATACAACGGATACAAGGCCTATTGGAACGACGGGGGGCAACTGGTCGCCCCGCACGACAACAACGTGATTGCCGAAGTGCGCAAAATCACGTCCATGGAAATAGTCAAGCGACAGCGCAATGCGGCACTCGTGCAATATATTGGGGAAGAGGTGCATGTGCCCTACCTGGAGCGCATACGCTCCCTCAGCCTGCATCCGGAAGCCATAGCGGCGAAACACGACCTGAAGATTGTGTACACACCGCTGCACGGCACCGGTGTCCGCATGGTGCCCCGCTCTTTGGCGAATTTCGGCTTCACCCAAGTTTCCATCGTGGAGAAACAGGCGATTCCCGACGGCAATTTCAGCACCGTGGTCTCCCCCAACCCGGAAGAGACGGCGGCCATGCAGATGGCCATTGAACAGGCCAAAGCCATGCAGGCGGACATCGTGCTGGCCACGGACCCGGACGCGGACCGCATCGGCGTGGCTGTGAACAAAGGGGACGGCAGTTTCGAGCTGCTGAACGGAAACATGACACTGACCCTGCTGGTGAGCTACCTGCTGAAGGAGTGGAAACGCCTCGGCAAGATTGACGGCAAGCAATACGTGGTCAAAACCGTGGTGACCACGGAACTGATACGCGACATCGCCACCCGGGAGGGAGTGGCCTGCTACGACGTGCTGACCGGCTTCAAATTCATTGCCGACAAGATTTTGGCCTTGGAAGGCAAGGAGACCTTCATCGCTGGTGGGGAAGAAAGTTTCGGCTGTCTGGCCGGGGATTTCGTGCGCGACAAGGACGGCGTGATCTCCTGCTCGCTACTCGCCGAGCTGACCGCCTACGCCCAAACCCAGGGACGCAGCCTGTACGAAGAGCTGATTGACATTTACCTCCACTACGGATTCTACCGGGAACGCCTGCTTTCCATCACAAGGAAAGGCCAGTCCGGTGCCGAGGAAATACAGGCGATGATGGACAAGTTCCGCCACCATCCCTTCCAGACCATCCACGGACTGGAAGTGGTGCGCATAGACGATATCCTCTCCTCCACCTCCCTTGACTGCCGAAGCGGTGAGAAAACCCCCATTACGCTTCCGAAATCCAATGTGCTGCAATACTATCTTGCCGATGGAAGCAAGGTAACCATGCGGCCTTCGGGTACGGAGCCCAAAATCAAATTCTATTTCAGCGTCAAAGAGACCCTGCCCGACCGGGCGTCCTACGAGGCGGCCGTGGCCCGTGCCGAAGCCAAAATCGACGGCATTATCCGTGACCTGAACCTTTAACCCAAACAAACCATGAAATTCACCGCACAACAAATAGCCGACCAAATCGGAGCCCGGGTGGAGGGCGACCCCCAGACCATCCTCTCCAAATTCTCAAAAATCGATGCCGGGGAACCAGAGGGACTTTCCTTTCTGGCCAATCCGACCTACACCCACTACCTTTACAACACTGCCGCCAGCGCCGTGCTGGTGAGCGAGGACTTCCAACCGGAAAAACCCATTTCCTGCACCCTCATCCGGGTGAAGGACCCTTACCTGGCCTTTGCTCAGCTGATGACCTTTTACCAACAACAGCGGTGCAAGACAGGCGTCTCTCCCTTCGCCTCCGTTTCCGCGAAAGCCGTGATAGGCAAAAACGTGTACATAGGCGATTTTGTCTCCATCAGCGACGGAGCGGTTATCGGTGACAACAGTGAGCTATATCCGCACACCTACATTGGTGACGATGTGCGCATCGGCCACGACACCATCCTCCATTCCGGGGTGAAAGTCTATCACGATTGCGTGATTGGGAACCACTGCACCATACACGCCGGCAGCGTCATCGGGGTCGATGGTTTCGGTTTCGCTCCCCAGTCGGACAAGCAATACATGAAAATCCCGCAAATGGGCAATGTGGTGATTGAAGACCATGTGGATATAGGCGCAAACTCCTGCATTGACCGCTCCACCATGGGTTCGACCATTATACATGCCGGAGTGAAAACAAGCAATTTCATCGAAATTGCCCACAATTGCGAAATTGGAGAGAACACGGTCATGTCCGCCATGTGCGGCATAGCCGGCTCCACCAAAATCGGGAAAAACTGCATGCTGGGCGGACAAGCCGGCGTGAACTGGCACCTGAACATCGGCGACAACGTCCGGGTGGGCGCCCACAGCGCCGTTAACAATAACCTGAAATCAGGCAGCAGCGTTTTCGGAACGCCCGCCTTTGACTCGAAAGAGAGCCTGAAATGCACGGCGCTCTACCGCCGCCTGCCGGACATGCTGAAGCGCATTGAGGAATTGGAGGCCCAAGTGGAAAAACTGCAGCAATAGCTTGTACGCACATGAAAAACCTGGTTGAATTCATTCGAAGATACGCGGCGGTGTTTTTGTTTTTCCTGCTGGAAATCATCAGTATCTCCCTTATCATCTCCTCCACCTCCTACAAACAGTGGAAAGGGGGCAAAGTTGTACGGGAGGTGACCGGACCTGTTTTGAAGCAAAGGGCCAAAGCCTCATCCTACCTGCATTTGCGTCGGGAGAACAGAAATTTGATGGAATTAGAACGGGAATTGTTCCGTCAAGCCTATAATACCGACATCGGCAACCGCACCGTCACGGAAATTTATATGGATTCGCTCAAACAGCCCCTGTTTGAATACACCGCTGCCAAAGTGCTGGAAAACACCACCTTCCTTCCCGACAACTACCTGATTTTGGACAAAGGGGCCATGGACGGGGTGCATAGCGGCATGGGCATTCTTTCGGACAAAGGCGTGGTAGGCATCGTCAAGGACGTTTCCCCCCATTTCTGCACAGTCATGTCCCTGTTGCATTCGCGCTTCAGTTTGAGCGTGATTCTCAAAGACGGCGTGGTTACCGGAGTGCTGTACTGGGATGGCAAAAGCCACAGGAAAGCATTGATACGCAATGTGTCCACTCTAGGCCAAATCAAAATTGGCGATACCCTGGTGACACACCACTCCCTGATTTTCCCTTCCCACTATCCGGTAGGGACCGTTTCCAAAATACACACGGAGGTGGAAGACGGTTTTTATTCGCTTGAAATCCGCCTGAGCAACGCCTTCGACCGCATGAACACTGTCTGGATAGTACGAAACAACTACCAGGAAGAAATACAAACCTTACGAGATAGCACCTTCCGTCATGAATAACACCTTTGTATGGAAATACGTCGGGCAGTTTGTGCTGCTCATGCTGCTGCAAGTCCTCCTGCTGGACAAGATTGCCCTATGGGGTTTTCTGACCCCCATGCTGTACATTCTGTTCATTCTCACCCTGCCCTTCCAGACGCCGCGCTGGTTAGTGGTGCTGCTCGGCTTCGGCATCGGCCTGTGTGAGGACTGTTTCAGCGGCATCATGGGCGTACACGCGGCGGCCACCACCTGCATCGCCTTCGCCCGGCCCCTGATTATGAACCTGATTCCGTCCAAGTCCGCCATAGAGGAGCACATGCGCCCCATTCTCTGGGACATGCATTTCGGATGGTTCACCGCCTACAGTTTCCTGATGTGCTTCCTCCACCAGTTTCTGGTGTTCTTTTTTGACGCTTTCAGTCTGGCACACTGCCTGCACTGGATAGGCGCCAGCCTGATCAACAGCCTGTTCACCGTGCTGCTGATTCTCGTGGTGCAATGCCTGTTCTACAACAGCTCCAAACGCTATTAGAACACCGCCTTCACCGACAGGCTGCCCGTGTGCCGCAGCCCCTGCTCGGAGAAACGCCCCTCGTAACTCGCATCCAATTGCAGATAAGCCCCGATTTTCACCTGATAGGCCGCGTGGGCGATGCCGTTGGCCCCTTTGGACAAAGCCTCCATCATCACATAGGCGACCGGGGACTGGGCTTCTCCGGTAAAGTCAATCTGCTCGTAACGGAGCTGGGTGCGCATGCTGCCTCGTTTGGGCATACGGTAGACGGCTTCCGCCTCCAAGCCGTGGGAGGAAAGCCGCTCCGCCCCCGTCAGGTTGCGCTGTCGGCGGTAGGAGTACGCGCAGGAAAGGCTTAAACGGGAATGCACCGGATATTGCAGCACGCCTTGAAAACGGTCCCCTTCCAAACGGTAGTTCCGGGAGTCCAGGTAGGCGGAGGCGGACGCGCTGCGTTTGCGGGTGTGAAACAGCTGGGAAGTCAGCCGCTCCCCGAAACGGTAGCGCAGCATGGATTGCACGCTTTCCTCTGAATTGTATTCAAACCCATTGATGGTCAGGTTTTTGTTTTGTGTCTGCAAGTAAGTCACCTCCGCCCCGTACACCGGATGTCCGGCGTGGAAGGAAAAGACATCGCGGTACTGCACATGGGCGGTCCGTATCAGGGAATCCTGAAGGGAGGCCACCCAAGGGTTGCACAAAGCCCACCCCGGCGCGGGCGCGGCCCGCACCAAGTCCTTCTGTTTCTTGCACTGGCTTTGGATGCTGAAGGTGTTGGAAAAAAGCGAAAGGCATTTGCGCAAGCCCCGGCTGTCACGCCACACGGCGGCCGGACGAAGCGCCAGACTCTGCGTCCAGGTGTTGGCGTACACCTTTTCCTGCTCCTGGGACATCAGGTAGACCCGGATGTAATTCGCCTGATCCCGGTAGACCGCGACCTCAAACTCATCCAATTCGGCGATGCCGTTGCCGTTGTAGTCAATCCATTGGTAGGTCCCCTGCCCGTCCGCCACTTTCAGATAGGAATAGGCGGTTTTCTCCTCCATGGCGGAACCGAGGCTTGCGAAAAGGCTCGCCTGTATGGCGCCGCGTGCCCAACGTCCCTGGTAATGTAGGCTGCCCAACAGGGTGTTTTCAGCCTCCTCCGGCCGCCACAGGCTGTCCTTCGCCTGCAAGGAACGGTAGGAAAAGGAGAAGCGCAAGGGGTGCTGCGCAAAGCGCAGCATTTCCAGATCGGCCTGCACCTGCTGCGCCTGAGTCTGGGGCTGCAACCGCCGCTCCCATAGGGCATAGTCGTTGCGGTAGCTGTATTGCAAGCGGTACCGCCAGTCCCGGGCGTCCTCCGTCCGCTGCCGCAGGAAAAAGGAGGATTCGCTATAACCCCGACTCTCCACCATCAAGGCGTTGTCCGCAGCGGCACGGTAGGCGTTCCATTCCATATCCTCGCGCAAGCCCACACATAAAAAAGCCACGTTCTTGGACAGGGTTTCCTTGTGTTTCAGAAACAGGGTGCCGTAATCCGAAGTCCGGGTCTGCAGCAGGCGCACATCCGCGTCCAGGCGGAAAGCCTCCCGCTGCTCCCGCAGCACCCATTCGTGCCGCAAGGCCTTCCATTGGGCGTCCGGAATCAGGTAGGCTGTACTCTTCCATAGCAGGCTGTTTTTCAAAGGACTTTCCAAACGAAGGGAAAGCGAGGTGAAATGCTCCGCCTTTTGGGCGCACAAGGTGTCGGAAAGATTGTAGTCCCGGAGAAACTCCACCTCACGGTAGGCGTCCACCGGCGTGAAAGCGGCGCCTTTGCCTTCGTAGTAAACGGAAGGCTCCAAGGACCAGGAGCGGCCTCCCCGCCCCCACGCCCAGCGGGTGCGATAAGCCCCACGGAGCGCCAGACCGGGATTGGAGGCGGCGGTTGCAGAAAAGGTGTTCGCATGGGGGTTGGACAAAGCGGTTTCGACATAAAACGCGCTGCCCCCCTCCTGATAGGAAGCCTTCACCGTATACATCTGCAAGCGTTTGGGAGTTATCAGCAGCAGCACAGGCTCATACGCGCCCTGCGGCACCCCGCCTTCCGGCGCCACCCAGGCGTATACCTGCCCATTGACACTGCTCTGCACTGCAACATAATTTCCCTTGCCCTCGCCCAGATAGGAGAAACGCAGGCGGTAGACGGCTTTTTCCGGATTGTTGGAATACACGTACACCGAATCGTACACCTGACCGGCAACCAAGGTGTCCGTCAGGCGGTACATTACCTCCTCCGGCAGATAGCCCGCGCTGTCGGCATAGGGATAATAGACCGAACCGCCCCTGTCCAAACGCTTGAGGAAATCCGTCATGGAGGCGTCCAAATCCATTTGGTTGGACTGCCGTTTGAGGTCCTGCTCGTTATAAAAATCTAACACAAACTCCCAGCCTTGCCGCCGGTGGGCGCTCTGCCAATGGGTCAGGGAGCGCACGTACTGCTGGTCGGCATACTCGAACTCCACCACAATGCGCTTGTCCTTGGTGATGGGCTGACGCGCGGTAAAGGTGATTTCCGCAAGGTTGTAGTCAATGGTGTAGTCCGCGTCCTCCCCCCTTTGCAGCAGCACACCGTCGATGTAGACTTTTTCGGAAGCCGAAAGCACCATGATCTGGCGTTCCCCGTTGGCGCCCTGCAAACGATAGCCCCCCTGCACCCCTTCCCGCGCCGTCAGCTGCTGACGACAGAAACTGCCCTTGGCGACGGATTCGGAAAAGGAAAAGGCATCGGAGCGGATTTTTCCGGAAAGCGTGTCCGCTCTAAGCACGGAAGCCTGCATGCCCATGCCCTGACGGGAGAAACGCGCGAAATACGTCCCCTTGTCCGCCAAATCCACGTCTCCGGCCAGCAAGCGGGCGGACACCTTGTCCAAAGGAAGGTAGTCCAAACGGATGTAGATGCGGTCAAACTCCTGCCACTGCCGGGTGGAGGCGGTTTGCAAAGGGATGCTGCGGTCGCTGATATGGGCGGAAAGGGAAAGCCGGTCGGAAAGCATGCCCTGCATTTGCAGGTTCAAATAGGAGTCCACCGACATATCCCGGGCATTGCCGACGGTGATGCCCCGGGAAAGGCTTCCGGAAGTGAACAGGGAAGCGTCATCGGCGAAAAAGGAAGCCACGGAGGGATTTTTTCCCGAAAAGGAAGGTTGCACGAAGGGGCCATACAAGGATTTCTCCATCAGGTCCAGGCTTTTATGCCTGTATACCTGTATCAGATCCTGCGCCTGGACAGCGATTGGCCCGCCCAGCAGGCAAAGCCCCCACACGATGTATTTGCGCCAACTGCCCATTCCATTACAAAACCCTGTTGATAATGCGGAAAACCAATTCTTTCAGCAGTTCCTGATCCGGGGTGTCGCAGCCTTCGTAGCCCTTGGATTTCAAATCGTATTCCTTCAGCCAATGCAGCACCCGCACCGCGACAGGCAGCGGATAGTAGCGCACCGCCTCCTGGAACTGCCGCTGCACGCTCCAATTCACGCCCAAGGCCCTCAGATTGCTTTTGTCGCTCGCATAATGGTACTGCACCACTTTCAGAAAAGAGGAATACAGCATGGCCAGAATCATGGCGTTGGGATAGTTTTTCGGATTGGAGGAAAAATAGCGTATGATTTCGAAAGATTTGTCCAGATTATGCTCCCACAGCGCGTTAGCCAGCTCAAAGCCGTTGTATTCGCGGCTGATGCCGATATAAGTCTCCACCAGTTCCTTGGTGATTTTCCCGCCTTCGGGAAGAATGTTCCTGAACTTGTCCAGCTCCCGGTCGATGCGGGACAGATCCGTGCCGATGTGGGACGCTATCAGCTCCGCCGTGGCGCCGTCCATGGTGAAACGCTTCTCCGCCACCATGTCCATGACGTACTTGGGAACCTGGTTGTCATAGATTTTCGGGGTCTCGAAAACACAGCCGCCGTTGTTGGCCGCCTTGAAAAACGCGGAACGCTTGTCCACGGACTTGTATTTGTAACAAAAGACCATAATAGTCTGTTTCTGCGGATTTTTCAGATACGCAACCAAGGGGGCGAACACATCGCCATCCTTGCTTCCGGGCGTTTTCTGCAACTCCTGCGCCTCCTTCACAATCAAAAGCCGGTGCTCGGCCATGATGGGGTACTCCTTGGCCATGGAAACCAAGTCCTCCACACGGATATCCTTGCCGTACACCACCTGCTGGTTGAAATCCCGCACGCCATCGTCTTCAAAAAAACAGTTTTGGAAATAATCGCAGATTTTATCGATAAAATAGGGCGTCTCCCCCATCAGCAGGTAGAAGGGGTAATAGATTTTTTTCTGCAAATTGCCGATGATGACGCGATGGGGCATGTCACCAGGCTTTTACGGTTTGTTCTATTTCCCGGCGCAAAGCCTCCGACACCGCCGCCAAAGGAAGGCGCACATAAGGTTGGATGTTTCCCTGGGCAGCCAGAAAGGCTTTCACGCCGGAAGGACTGCCTTCCTTGAAACAGGCCTGCATGACCGGCAGCAAACGGTAATGCAGACGGCGGGCTTCCGCAAAATCGCCGGACAGCGCGCAACGCACCATACGGGACATTTCCGCAGGATAGGCATTGGCCACCACGGAAATCACCCCGTCCAAACCGCAGGCGAGCAAAGGCAGGGTCAGGGAGTCGTCACCGGAAATCACGGCGAAGTCCTCCGGTTTATCCTGCATAATGCGCATAATCTGCGCCATGTTGCCGGATGCCTCCTTCACCCCGACGATGTTGGGGACGGTTTTCGCCAGCTCCAGCGTGGTCTCCGCAGCGATGTTCACCCCAGTGCGTCCGGGTACGTTGTACAGCACCAAAGGCAGGGGCGAGGCTTCCGCAATCATGCGGTAATGCGCCAGCAGCCCTTGCTGCTGGGGCTTGTTGTAGTACGGCGCCACCGAAAGGATGGCGCTGACCTTGCGCAGGTTAAACAAATGTATCTGCTCAATCACCTCCAAGGGGTTGTTGCAGCCTATGCCCGCCACTATGGGCACCCGATCGCCGACCGCCTCCACCACCGTTTGCAGTATCCGCTTGCGCTCCGCAAACGACATGGCGGGCGTCTCGGCCGTCGTGCCAAGCGCCACGACATAGCCCACGCCTTGGGCGATGACACGGTCCACCATGCGGGCGATACCTTCAAAATCTATGGAAAAATCTTGATTGAAAGGAGTTACCAATGCAACTCCGGTTCCCTTGAGTATGGATTTCATGCGCGTTGTTTTAGGTTGCAAATGTACTGGAAATAGCGATACGCGCCGCCTATTTCCGGAAAAAATTTGCGGAGCGCGCAACGCAGGGAAGCAGGCAAAGCGACGCCCCCACCGTAATGCCCACGGCATTGGCGAGCATATCGTTAATGTCAAAGCCCCGGTAAGGGAGCAAGTACTGCACACTTTCTGTCAGCACGCCAAGCAGCAGGGAATACAGCCAGGCCCGCCTCCGGGAGACATTCAGCAGCCCGCCCGCGAAATAGGCACAAGGCAGGTACACCGAGGCATGCAGCAAATGGTCCAGACGGAGCCCGAAGACAAAATTATCCAATGGAATGCCCGTGCGCACCGGCATCCACATCAGCAGGAGCAGCGCCACAAAATACCCCACGGCGACTTGGTTGAACCGCTTTTTTTTCATCTTTTATAAAACGTGATTTGGGACCGAATCTTACACCTTCCATTGAAAAAACTTTCCTCTTTCGTTTGTAAATTTTTAAAACGCTGTAGCACAAATTTTTTCGGAATATTTTATCTATAAAACAAGGCCTTCGGCCGGGGCGAGGCCCGTGCAGGGTGAAATTTTTACTGTTACTGACGGCATTCCTATCGGTATTTTGTGGAACTTTGCAGCCATAATAATCGTTTGTCCAACTAAAACCTGCTTAACCATGACAAAAAGACTGACACTCTGGATAAGCGTGCTGATGATGACAGGCACCGCCTTCGCCCAGCTGCCCGGAAAACTGTCCAACGCCGTCAATACAGCGAAAAACACGGCCAAAACCATCGCCACCCCCGTGAAGGAGGAGAACAGCCCGGCCACGCTCACCCACAAGACCGCCCCAAGCAACACCGCCGTCACGCTGCGCTCCACCGTGGCGCAGGGCCCAACCTACTACGTGAGCTCCACCACCGGAAGCAACCGTAACGACGGCAGCCAGAACGCACCCTTCAAGAACCTGCAAAAAGCCTTGGATGTCGCGGAAAGCGGCGCCACCATCCGAGTGGCCGAAGGCAACTACTACGGCATGCTGAACAGCGGCAACATTATCATTAGCAAGCCGGTATCCATTATCGGAGGCTATGCGGCGAATTTCTCCGAAAGGGACATCCGAAAACACCCCACCCTCATCCAACCCTCCGCCGCCTCCAACGGCTCGGCTCAAGGCATGGGCACCATACAGCTCAAAAGCATTGTGGCTCCCGACCAGACGGTGCTGATTGACGGCCTGATTATGGACAGGGGCTATTCCATCTCCTACAACCGGGACGGCAAAGGCAAGCCCGAAGGCGTGGAAAGCCCGATGATGAACCCCATCGGTGTCAAAGGCATAGGCGGGGAAAACTTCACGGAGGACGTGCTGACCACGGAAACCGCCATGATTTACTTCGATGGCTATCAGGGTGTGGTGAACAGCGTGCATGTGGTAATACGGAACTGCGCCTTCCTCAACTGCCCGAACTTCGGCATACTCGGCATGCTGAAAGGCGGCTCCCTGACCGTGGACAACAGCCTTTTTGTGAATGTGCGCATGGCCACCTTGGATGTGCGCGGCGCGGACATCAAAAGCGTGATTCCCATCACCTTCACCAACAACACCGTGCTCTTTGTCTGGTCGCGCCTTCGCGACTTGGAGGACATGGGCTACGGCTACCGCATGATCCCAGGAACCTCCAACACCATCTGCAACAATATTTTCGGCTGCGCCGTCTTCTCCGCTTTGGACCGCACGCATGTGGACAGCGACAAGGCGCGTGAAGCCATGCGCAAGGAAGTGGTGAAAAACAACATCTTCTTCCTGAACCGCCGCACCGACCTGACCCTGCCCGGAGGAGGCATGTTCCTGAGGGTGCGTGCACAAGACTTTGAGGATGTGGAGCAGCTGGCGGAAGTCTCCGGCAACCGCAGCCTTTCCGACCCGGCGGTCTTCCAAGGCAAAATCGACAAGGCCTACCTGGAAGGCTTCATCAACCTGCAATCCACCCAGACCGTCTCCGTGGACTACAACAGCTCGGTGAACCAATTCCGTTCGGCCTTCGGCATGAACTTGCAGGGCACCGGCTCCACCACCGCCAACATGTACGCCAACCGCTACCCTTGGCAGGAGGCCTTACAGCTGTTCGGTGCCGTGAACGCCTGCGGGGCACAGCTTCCGAAATAGGAGACCTGAATTTTGGAAAAATTTTAACGGCTTGCGCTATCGGGCTTTGCACCAGCGCAGGCCGTTTTCTTCAATGACAATCCACTGCTTGCGGTACAAATCCCCCACGGCTTTCTTGAAGGTCTTCTTGCTCACGCCGAACACCCGGTAAATCCGCTCCGGATCCGTGTTGTCGGTGAAGGGGATGAAACCGCCGTTGCTGCGGATGTATTCGGCCAAATGCTCGGAAAAATCCACCACCTTGTTGTAGCCGGTCTTTTGCAGCACAATGTCGAGCTTGCCGTCCGGACGCACACAGTCCACATAGGCCGACAGGCGGTCCCCGTAGCCCAAGGGCGAAAACACCTCATCGGCGTACACCATGCCTTTGTATTTCTGGTCCACAATGACCTTGTAGCCCAAATCCGTGCGCTGGTACACGATAATCTTCACCCTGTCCTTGGGACGGTAGCGCTCCGCCCCCTGCGTGCTCAGGAAACCATCCACCTTGGTGGACGCGACCAGACGCCGGGACTGGGGGTCCACATAGGCGTAGGCCACCACTTTCTCCCCGGCCTGCAAACGGTGGTGCTGCTCCCGGTAAGGCACCAGCAAATCCTTGGCCAGCCCGCATTCCAGAAACGCCCCGACCTTGGTCACCTGCTTCACGCGCAGCACCGCGAAACCGCCTGCCTGAATCAAAGGCTGCTCGGTAGTAGCCACCAAGCGGTCTTCGGAATCGGTGTACACAAACACCGAAACCTCCTGCCCGATTTCCCATTCCGGTTCCACGTACTTGCGGGGCACCAGAATCTCCCCGTAGGGTTCGCCTTCGACAATCACCCCAAAATCCAAAGTGCGGGTGATTTTCAATGTGTTGTATTTTCCTATCTGTATCATGTTCATGCTTCTTTTTCTGAAAGTTCCAGCCAACGCAGGGACTTTTCATCCAACAGCCCCTGCAAAACGGGATAGCGGCCCAAAGCCTCGTTCAGGCGTTCGGCATCCCCGTCCGGAGCGGCGAACAAGGCGTCCAGTTGTTTTTTCTCCTCCTCCAAGGCCTCGATGTCAGCCTCCAGGCTTTCCATTTCCTTGCGCTCCTTATAAGTCAGGCACTTAGGGTCTGGTTTGCGCTCCGGTTTGGCCGCCGGGATCGCGCTCTCCTTCCGCAGCTGCTGCATCCCTTTCTCCAACTGCTGCCGGTAGGCCTTGTAGTCACTGTAATTCCCGTAGAAATCCTTAACCTTTCCGTCGCCCTGGAACACAAACAAATGATCCGCTATCTTGTCCATAAACCAGCGGTCGTGGGAAACCACGAGCAGGCATCCCGGAAAATGCAGCAGAAAATCCTCCAGCAGGTTCATGGTGTCAATGTCAAAATCGTTGGTCGGCTCGTCCAGCACCAGAAAATTGGGATTGCGCATCAGCACCATCAGCAAGTAGAGCTTGCGCTTCTGCCCGCCGCTCAAATCCTCGTAAAACGTGTACTGGGTGTCATAGGCGAAACCGAAACGGCTGAGAAAATGCGAAGCGGACCATTCGTGCCCGTCCGCCATGCGCACCCACTCCGACTTTTCCTTCACAATGTCAATGACGCGCCTTCCGTTATAGGTTTCGGGAAGCCCGTCCTGGCTGTAATAGCCGAACACCACGGTCTCCCCCACGCTGATTTTTCCCGCCTGCTGGCGCAACTCGCCCAACAGCAGACGCAAAAGCGTGGACTTACCGCAGCCGTTGGGGCCGACCACCCCGCAACGCTCGCCCCTTTTGAAGGTATAGGAGAAATCTTTCAGCACCGGCTTCCCCGGATAGGAGAAATCCACATTGTGCACCTCCAGAATCTTGTTGCCGATACGACCCGCCTGCACGGAAAAAGCGGCCTCGTCCTCCGGCCTTTCCACCATCACCCTGTCTTTCAGTTTCTCGAAATGATCCTTGCGGGCTTTTGCCTTGGTTCCACGGGCCTGCACGGAAGCGTGTATCCATTTCAGTTCCTGGCGGTACCACTGGCGGTAACGCTCCCACTCCGCCTCACGGTTGGCGGCACGCTCCGCCTTCTTTTCCAGAAAATAGGCGTAATCCCCTTTGTATTTGTACATTTTGGTCTGATCCAGCTCCAGAATGTCATCGCAAACCTTATCTAAAAAAAAGCGGTCATGAGTCACCAGCAGCAAGGTTTTGTCGGCAGCCGCCAAAAAAGCTTCCAGCCACTCTATCATCTGAATGTCCAAATGGTTGGTCGGCTCGTCCAGAATCCACAGCTCGGCATCCGAAAGCAGGGTCTTGGCCAAAGCCGCCTTTTTGCGTTCTCCGCCGGAAAGGCGGGAAAGCGGGGCGAACAAATCCGTAATCCGGAAACGGGAAAGCACCTCCCTTATCTCGTTTTCCGCGTTCCAGGCCTGCAAGCGGTCCATCGTCTCCCAGCTCCGCTCCATGGCCTGACGGTTGGCTTCCGTCGCCTGAAGGCGAAAGGCTTCGGTGCAGCGGGTGTACTCCCGCACGGCGGCAATCAAAGGCGTGTTGCTGTCCAGCAGAAAATCCAGCACGCTGTCCCCCGCCCCGGCCTCGTTGGCCTGCGGAAGATAGGCTATCCGCGTGTCCTTGCGCAAAATGACACGCCCCTCGTCGGGAAGGTCAAGACCGGCCAGAATGTTCAGCAGGGTGCTTTTCCCCGTGCCGTTTTTGGCGACCAACGCGGTTTTCTGCCCTTTCTCCAAGCCGAAAGACACTTTGTCGAACAGCAGCCTTTCGCCATAGCTTTTGGACAGGTTTTCAACACTTAAAAGGTTCATGGCTACTATCTGCGGTTAGCCGGAGCGTTTTGCATCGCCTTCTGCTTCCGCAGCATTTCCTCGTAACGCGCCTCCCAGCGGGACTTCTTGACCGGCTGTTTCTTCTTCGCCAGCAGCTTCGCCCGCAGTTTCTCGTCATTGACCGCATAGCGGAAAATGAACATTTGCAGGAAGGTGGTCAGGTTGAACAGCAGGTAGTAATAGCTCAGTCCGGCGGAATAATTGTTGAAAATGCCCAAGAACATCACGGGCATGAGGTACATCATCCATTTCATCATCTTCATGGACTGTTCGTTGCCCGTGGAAGCCATCTGCTTGTTGTTGAGCATGGTATAGGCCAAGGTAGCCACCGTCATCAGCAGGGTGAACAAACTGACATGGTCCCCGTAGAAGGGAATGGTGAAGGGCAGGTTGCAAATGGAATCGTAGGTGGACAAGTCATCGGCCCAGAGGAAAGACTGCTGGCGCAACTCGTAAGAGGCAGGGAAAAAGCGGAACATGGCGACCAGAATGGGCCATTGCAGCAGCATGGGCAGGCAGCCGCCCGCCGGTTTGATGCCGAACTGCTTGTACATCGCCATGGTGGCCTGCTGTTTCTTCATCGCGTCCTCCGGTTTGGGATACTTGGCGTTAATCGCCTCAATCTCCGGTTTCATGACCCGCATTTTGGTCGTGGACCGGTAGTTGGAATAGGTCAGCGGCAGCAGCACCACTTTCAGGATAATGGTGAGCATCAGAATAATCAGACCGTAATTCCAATTAAAACGGCTGAAAAAGTCGAACACGGGAATGACGGCGTAACGGTTGATCCACGCCACCAGTTTGCCGCCCAACTGAATCTGGTTCTCCAATTTGACCTTGTATTGACGAAGCAGCTTGTACTTGTTGGGGCCGAAGTAAAAATCAAAGGCATAACGCTCGTCCTGGAACGAATGTATGGGAAAAGCCACACGCATCCGCAGGGTTTTCAGCACCCGGGCCGGAGCCTGGTCCCCCAGCTGCGGATCGCTCACCAGCGTCGCATGCCCGAAAAGGGAATCGGCAATCAGCGTAGAAGTGAAATACTGCTGTTTGAAGGAAATCCATTTCAGGGAAGTGCTGTTCGAAGCGGAGTCATACTTGACATCGCTCTCGGCCAAGTGTTCCACATCGTTTGCATCGCTGTAGTAGACAGTGGTGGCCATCAGTTCGTTTTTCCGGTTCTTCTCCTGTCGCAGCAATTGCAGCTGCCACAAAAGGGTCCACTCGCTGCGGACACGGACCATGTGGTTCTCCATCCCGTGCACCCGCACTTCCATCCCCGTGCGGTAGTCGTCGTCCCGCACCGTGTATACGTAGGAAATATAGGCGTTGGAATCAATGGAAAACTCATCCTTGTCGGCATACAGGCGAAACTCCACCTCCACAGAATCCCCCTCGGCCACGCACAGACTGTCGGCGTGAGGACGCACCAAGGTAAAATAGAAATCATTGGTGTTCAGTTCTAAATGATCGGAGACAAACTCAAAACCGAAACGGTTCACCCCTGCCGAACGCTCGTCAAACAAAACCACCGGAAGGGTGTCGAAGGTGCGCACGCCTTTCAGCTCCACCTTGCAGATGCGGCCGCCCCGGGCGTCAAACCACAAGCGGTAGTGGGCATTCTCCACGCAAAGGGAAGCGGAAGTGTCCCCCTCCGACGCATGGACAAAATGGCCGTAAAAATCTTTTTTCTGCCTGAAATCCATACTGACCGGCGTGCCGACGGAATTCGTCCGCTGTGAAGGCATCTGCCGGGCCGCGACCACCGAGTCTGCATAGGCCAGCTGCTCCGCCTCCTG
>JAGAEQ010000057.1 GCA_017613015.1 Bacteroidales bacterium
GTCGCTGAAGTAGGCGGGGACGGTGATGACCGCTTCCGTCACATCCTGACCCAGGTAATCCTCGGCCGTTTTTTTCATTTTTTGCAGCACCATCGCCGAAATTTCCTGCGGCGTGTACAGGTGGCTGCCGATTTTCACGCGGGGCGTGTTGTTGTCGCCGCGCACCACTTCATAACTCACCCGGCTGATTTCATTGCTGACCTGATCGTAGGTCTCGCCCATGAAACGCTTGATGGAGGCTACCGTGTTCTTCGGATTGGTCACGGCCTGCCGCTTGGCGGGGTCGCCGATTTTCCGTTCGCCGTCGCCATTATCCAAAAATCCGATTACAGAAGGGGTGGTGCGGTTGCCTTCGCTGTTCGCAATCACCACCGGTTCGTTCCCTTCCATCACTGCCACGCAGGAGTTGGTGGTTCCCAAGTCAATTCCAATAATTTTTCCCATACTATGTTTCCTTTCTTATTTTTTTCGGTTATAACATAAAAACATCCGCCCCTGCTCAATTATTATGCCAACGGACAGGCTCTTCCCTTTTATTAAATCATAATAAATTAAAAATTAAATACTTATAAACATATTAAGAAAATCCGGGTGGCTGACAAGCCCTTTCCCGCTCTGCCAAAACGGCAGTTTTTCCCTTACGCACCTGCAAAAACGCCTGCCATCGGACAGGCAGGCATGCCCTTTTCAACGGAAGCCACGACAGGACAAGCGCCCACGGGCCGCTTCCGGGCAAAAAAAAAGCCCCGTTGTCACGGGGCTATAGAACAAAAGGAATTTTTTACATTTCCATACCGGCACCGGCTTTGAATTTCACCACCTTTTTGGCTTTGATCATGATTTCCTTGCCAGTCTGGGGGTTGCGTCCTTTGCGGGCAGCCTTGTCAGCAACAGAGAAAGTTCCGAAACCGACTAACGTCAGTTTGTCCCCTTTTTTCAGCGTATCGACGGTGGCGCTCATCATGGCGTCCAAGGCTTTTTTCGCCTGTGCGTTTGTCAATCCGGCTTTCTCAGCCATTGCATTCACTAATTCAGCTTTGTTCATAATGTTTTGTTTTTAATGTTTGACGCGCAAAGATACTTATTTTTCACGCATGCTGGAGATTTTATGAAATTTTTTTTTCGTTTTTGCCGTTTTATTCTAAAATTCCCATTATCAACACTATAACCAAAGCCGCCGGGGCCAGGTAGCGCAAGGAGAAGTAGAACACCCGGAAATATCCGGCCTTGAGTTTTCCATTATTTGTCAATTCTTCGCGCACTTCGGCCTTCGGATAACGCCATCCGAGGAACAAAGTGAGGCAAAGCGCGCCTATGGGCATCATGTAGGTTGCCGTCAGGCGGTCCAGCAGATCAAAGACGCCGTAGCCTGCGATATGGAAGCCGGAAAGCGGCCCGAACGAAAGGGTGCACAAGGAGCCCAGACCGAAAATCAGCAGGGAAACAACCAGCGTGGCGGCCGTCCGTTTGCAATGCAGCTCCTCCACCGCCCACAGCACCACGATTTCCAGCAGCGAAATGGTGGACGTGAGCGCGGCAATGGACAAGAGCAGGAAAAACACCACGGCGAACAGTCTTCCCATCGGCATGCTGTTGAACACATTGGGAAGCACTTCATAAACCAGGCTGGGGCCGCTGGCAGGGCTCAAGCCAAAAGCGAAAACGGCCGGGAAAATCGCGATACCTGCGAGCAGGGCGATGAGCGTATCCGCCGTGGCCACGCACAAACCGGTTTTGAAAAGGTTGTCTTCCTTGCGGATGTACGAGCCGTAGGTAATCAGCGCGCCCATGCCGATGCTGAGCGAAAACAAGGCCTGCCCCAAGGCAGACAGCACGCTGCCGCCCGTCAGTTTGGAGAAATCCGCCTTGAACAGAAAGCTCAAACCGGCGGAAGCACCCTTCAAGGTGAGCGAACGCAGGCACAGCAGCAGCATCAGCGCAAGCAGCACCGGCATCAGGATTTTGGTGTAGCGTTCGATGCCTTTCTGCACGCCCATGGTGATGATGGCCGCCGTAAGCACCAGAAACACCATTTGGCACAGCAAAGGGGCCCATGTGCCTGAAGTGAAGGTGGAAAACACCTGGGAGACCTCCTGCGGCGTTTTTCCGGAAAGGGCGCCGTTACTGGAAAGCAACACGTAGTTCAATGTCCAGCCGGCCACCGTGCTGTAAAAGGAATAAATCAAGAAGGCGGCAACTATGCCCAGCACTCCGACAAACGACCAGCGGCGATAGGCGGGCCCCAAGGTCCGGAACGCCCCGACCGTGTTCCGTTGCGAACGGCGTCCGATCACGAACTCACTCATCATGATAGGCAGGCCTATCGCAAAGACAAACAGCAGGTAAACCAAGAGGAAGGCGCCTCCGCCCTGCTGTCCCAAGGTATAGGGGAAACGCCAGATGTTGCCCAAGCCGATAGCGGAACCGGCAGCGGCGGTAATGGCCCCCAGACTCGTGGTGAAACCTCTTTTCTGATCCAAGTCCTTCATTGTATTGAGACTAAATTATCCCGATTCGCGTTTATTTGTTCAATTTCACATCCACCACCTGCCCCGTCACGTCCGAAAGCAGGGTCTGCAAGGACACTTCGGCAACCGTTTCGGCGGGCAGCAGGGTGTTTTCCGGCTCCACGCCGAAATTCCGGACCCGCATGGGAGTGTTGGTCCGTTCCGGATTGATCACGTTCACCCGGACACCGTCCCCCTCCCACTCCTGCGCCAGGGCCTGCATAAAATTCACCGCCGCGGCTTTGGTGGAGGAGTACAGGCTGTAGAAAGCCCGCCCCCGGGTATAGGAACTGGAAGTGTAGAGCAGCAGCTGCCCCTTCGACTGCCGGAGGCAGGGATAGGCGGCAAGCGCGACATGCACCATACCGTTGTAGTTCGTAGAAATCAACGTATTAATCAAATTCCTGTCCATGGAGGACAAAGGTTCCTTGGCTAAGATAGCCGCCGTGTTCACCACGTAATCCATGCGTCCGTCCGTTTGCGCGGCCACTTCGGCAAATGCCTTGTCCACATCCTCCCAACGGGAAATGTCTGTGCCTGTGGTGGAGCGGGAGAAGGAGAACACCCTCGCGCCATGCTCCGACGCCATGCGCACCATTTCCTTTCCTATGCCGGAACTGCCTCCGAAGACCACCATCACCTTGTCTTTCAGCCCGTCGAAATCCACCGGCTCCGACGCGGCGTGGGAACGCAATTGGAACAGTTTGTCCAATAGGTAGGTATCTTCCTTGTAAGTCAGTTTCATGTTGGATTCCTCGCCCGGCACCACAAAAATCGGTTCCTCGGGCAGGTATTGTATGACCGTGCCGCAGTCGTCCGTGCTCACAAAAGCGGGATCCTTCAAGGCCCGCGCATACGCCTCCCGGATGGTGCGCAGGCGGAAGGCCTGTGGGGTCTGCCCCCGGCGCAGCAGCTTGCGGTTCGGAATGTCCGTAATCAGCGTCCCCTCCGGATTCACCCGGATGATGGTGTCGGTGGCGGGCACCGCCACGTCCACGGCATTGTACTGCTGTAGCGCGTCAATGACCGCGTGGATGACCTGCTGCCCTATGAGCGGGCGGACCGCATCGTGGAAAATCAGGCAGGCATCGGGAAAATCCTCGTAGGCGCGTATGGCCGAAAGGGAGGAGAAATAGCGCTCCTCGCCGCCTTTCAGAATCTTTTTCACCTTTTTCCAGGCGTTTTTCAGCACCAACTGCTCCATAAAATCCACATACAGCGGATGAATCACAATGGCTATCTCATCGATGCGCCCGTTGCGCTCAAACACATCCACCGTGTGCTCTATGACGGTTTTTCCCGCCACCTTGAAAAACTGTTTGGGCGTGGACGCGCCCAGGCGGCTTCCGACCCCGCCCGCCAAAATCACTGCAATATTCATGGTTCGAGTTTGCTACACGCAGGCATGCCGCTTACCGGCACACTTGCAAAAACGGGTACAAAAGTACTCAATCTACACATATCCCAAGGAATTTCCCGCAAATATTTTCACCGGGAAGGAAAAGCGACCCATCGGAAAATCCGCAAAAGCCGATGAGGAACCCGCAAACAGGAAAAGCACTTTTCTATTTATAAGACAATGACTTCAGGCTCCAACAAAATGCCGTAATGCCGCTGCACATCGGCCTGAATGGCCTGTGCGAAACGCCACACCTCCCCGCCTGTCGCCCGGCCGTAATTGACCAGCACCAGGGCCTGACGCTCATGCACCCCGACATCCCCGGAACGCCGGCCTTTCCATCCCAGACTGTCTATCAGTTGGGCTGCGGACAGCTTCTTCCTGCCCTCCGAGGCGGGAAACGCCTTGAATTCCGGATGCGCCGCCTGCAATGCCTGACATTTTTCAAGCGAAATCACCGGATTTTTGAAAAAACTGCCGGCGCTGCCCAGTTCGCGCACGTCGGGGAGCTTTTCCCTGCGAATTTCCGAAATAACCTCATACACAGCACGGAGACTGGTTTCTCCCCACGCTTGCAGACGCTCCGCCACATCGCCGTAGCCGGTATGGTAGGCCGCCTCCGTGGAAAGCTCGAACTCCACCGAATGAATCAGCCACTCTCCTTTGCCGACGGTTTTGAAAAAACTGGAACGGTAGGCGAAATCGCATTCCTCTTTGGAAAACACCTTCATTTCCGCCGTGGCGACATGCCATGCCTTCACCGCATGCACCACATCCTTCACCTCCCGGCCGTAGGCGCCGATGTTCTGCACCACCGCACTGCCGACCTGACTGGGGATAAGCGCCAAATTCTCCACACCATACAGTCCCTTGTCCACGCAAAAGCGGACAAAATCGTCCCAACACTCCCCGGCGGCCACCTCCACGCGCACCCGGCCGTCCCGCGCCGCACCCATACGGATGCCCTGGGTCTCCAAATGCACGACAGATCCGTGAAAATCTTTCGTAAACAGCACATTCGCGCCGCTACCAAGGATAAAAAACGGCTGTTTCGCCCAGGGGGAGCGCAAAAACTCCTCCTCTTCCTCCCGGCTGCAAAGTATCCACAGCCGGTCCGCCTTCACATCCATTCCGAAGGTGTTGCGGGCTTTCAGGGAAGCGTTCTCCAAACACTGCATGATTTCTGTTTTTTGCAGCTGCAAAAGTAATCTTTTTTTTAACTATCTTTGCCTTTTCTTTCCCTCTTCTGTGGAGAAAGAACCTAACTTTTTGACAATAAAACCATTTAGTAATTAAAACTTACTATTGACATGAAAAAACTGATCGAGTGCGTGCCGAATTTCAGCGAAGGACGCAACTTGGAAGTCATCCGCCAAATCACGGCGGAAATCGAGAAAGTAAAGGGAGTGAAGCTGTTGGACGTGGATCCGGGCGCAAGCACCAACCGCACCGTGGTGACGTTTGTGGGTACGCCGGAAGAAGTCTGCGAAGCGGCTTTCCAATGCGTCAAAAAAGCGCAACAGCTCATTGACATGCGCCAGCACAAGGGAGACCATCCCCGCTTCGGCGCCACCGATGTCTGCCCGTTAGTCCCGGTCTCCGGCATCAGCATGGAGGAGACGGTAGTGTACGCACGCCGTCTGGCCGAGCGCATCGGCAAGGAACTGCACATTCCCGTATATTGCTACGAAAACGCCGCGTTCGAAGAGAAGCGCCGCAATCTGGCCAACTGCCGCCAAGGCGAATACGAGGCCTTGAAGGAGCGCATGGAAAGCGCCGAGTGGAAACCCTGCTTCGGCCCTTGCCGCTATGACGACCAAGTGGCGAAATCCGGCGCCACCGCCGTGAGCGCCCGGGAGTTTTTGGTCGCGGTCAACTACAACCTGAACACCACCTCCACCCGCCGCGCCAACGCCATCGCCTTTGACGTGCGCGAGAAAGGCCGTCCGAAAAGGGAGGGCAACCCTATCACCGGAAAAATCATCAAGGACGAGCACGGCGAACCAGTCATGCTGCCGGGCACGCTGAAAGCCACCAAGGCCATCGGCTGGTACATCAAGGAATACGGCATCGCACAGGTGTCGATGAACCTCACCAACATTTCCGTCACGCCCCTGCACGTGGCTTTCGAGGAAGTCTGCCGCTGCGCCGGAAAACGCGGCCTGCGGGTGAGCGGATGCGAGATTGTCGGGCTGATTCCGAAAAAAGTGCTTATTGACGCGGCCAAGTTCTACCTCCGGAAACAGCAGCGCTCCCTCGGCATCAGCGAGGAAGAAATGGTGAAAATCGCCATCAAGTCCATGGGACTGGACGATTTGAAGCCCTTCAACCCTCAGGAAAAGGTGATTGAATACCTGATCGCCGCCGACGAGAAAGAGGATTTGCTGGTGGACATGAGCTGCACGGCTTTCGCCAACGAGACGGCTTCGGAAAGCCCCGCTCCGGGCGGCGGCTCCATTTCCGCCTATCTCGGCGCGCTCGGTGCCGCCCTCGGCACCATGGTGGCCAACCTATCCGCGCACAAACCCGGCTGGGACGAACGCTGGGAGGAGTTTTCCGTGTGGGCGGAGAAAGGCGAAACCCTTAAAAACGACCTGCTTTATCTGGTGGATGAGGACACCCGCTCCTTCAACCGCATCATGAACGCTTTCGGCCTGCCGAAAAAGAACGAGGAGGAAAAGGCCATACGCTCCCAAGCCATACAGGACGCCACGCGCTACGCCATCGAGGTGCCATTCAAAACCATGCAGAAGGCCTTCGAAGTGTTTGAAATTTGCGAGGCCATGGTGGACAGCGGCAACCCGAACTCCGTCTCCGACGCGGGCGTGGGTGCGCTTTGCGCCCGTTCGGCGGTCTTAGGCGCGTTCCTGAATGTCAAAATCAACGCTTCTTCCCTGAAAGACAAAACCTTTGCGGACAATATCCTGGCGGAGGCCGAAAAGCTGCAACAAGCGGCCCAGGAAAAGGAGCAGGCCATTTTGAACAAAGTTCACCGCGTGATCGAAGGATAATGGCCCGCCAAATGTTCCGCCGGATCCGGAATGCCGGATGTGCCTTGCTGCTGCTTCTTTGGGGCGGGCAGGCGCATGCGCAGACGCAAATGCTGGTCTCCAAGGTGGATTCAGCCGGACTGATTGTGTACACCGCAGCCCATTACGGCTATTTTCTCACCCTGGGCGATTTGAAGAAAGAATCGGCCAACCTGATGGGTGTCGGCATGGACTTGGGGCTGAAAACCCTTTCCAACTGGAGTTTCAACGCGGGCTTCACCTATTGTTTCTCCGGCAACGTCAAGGGCACCGACTCGCTCTTCCGGATGATCACCAACAGCAACGGCTCCATCATGGACGGGGACGGGCAGCCTGCGGACATCGACGTGGACCAGCGGTTGTGGTGCCTGCGGGCGGAAGCGGGGAAAATCTTCCCGATCAGCCGCAACTACCGCAATTCCGGCATACAGCTGAAACTCGGTGCCGGGGTGGAACAACGCTATGTGTACATCAAGAATCCGGAGAACCGCGTCGCCGCCCTGACCAACGAATACAAAAAAGGCTACGACCGCTTGAGCATGGGCTGCATGCTGTACCAGTTTGTCGGATACACCCACATTTCCAAGACCAGATACACCTGTTTCTACATCGGCGTGGAAGTCATGGAGGGATTCACCCACCGTCAGCGGGATTGGGATTTCTCCCTCATGGCCAAGGACGAACGCTCCTTCACCGACATTATGGCAGGCGTGAAGGCCGGTTGGATCATTCCTTTGTATAAAAAAGAGTATCAGGACACGTATTACTTCAGATGATCAGATGGCTGTATAACATCGGGATTTTTCTTTACGGACTGTGTATCCACATCGGTGCGGTGTACAACGACAAAGCCAAATCGTGGAAAACGGGCCGCCAGTTCATTTTCGCCGCCCTGCGCCTCCAAATCAAGCGGCAGGACCGCATCATTTGGGTGCATTGCGCCTCCTACGGGGAGTTCGAGCAAGGCAAGCCCCTCATTGAACGCCTCAAACAGCAGCGGCCGGACCACAAGGTGCTGCTGACCTTTTTCTCACCTTCCGGATACCAGCATTTCCAGCACTACGACAAGGCGGACTACATTTTCTACCTGCCTTTGGACAGGCGGCACAACGCCAAACGCTTTTTGGACATTGTGCATCCCCAGTGCATTTTCTTCATCAAATACGAATACTGGTTCAACTACATCCACGAGGCCTACCAGCGGCACATCCCCTTTTATGTGGTTTCCGCGATTTTCCATCCCGACCAGTATTTCTTTAAAATCTACGGGCACTGGTTCCGCCTGCAACTGCGCAAAGTCACGTATTTCTTCGTGCAGGACGAGGCCTCAAGGCAGCTGCTGCTGCGCTACCGCATCCCCCAGTGCGGCGTGTTCGGCGACACCCGCTTCGACACCGTCATCGAGACCGTGAAGCACACCCAGGCCAACGAGACGGTACGCCGCTTCTGCGAAGGGAAGAAAGTGCTTATTGCCGGAAGCACCTGGGAACCAGATGAAAAATTGCTGCACGAATGGATGCTGACAAGCGACTACGCCCTGATTCTCACACCTCACGAGGTGAACCCCACCCACCTGCAATCCATCGCCCGTCTGTTCAGCGACATGCCCTGCGTATACTACACCCAGGCCGGGAAGGGACAGGATTTCTCCGGCATACGGGTGATGGTGGTGGACACCGTCGGGCTGCTGAAAATGCTTTATCCGTATGCCCAAATCGCCTATATCGGCGGCGGCTTCGGCAAAGGCATACACAACACCTTGGAAGCCGCGACCTTCGGGCTGCCCATACTGTTCGGGCCCAAGTACCGCCATTTCAAGGAAGCCTGCGACCTGATTGACTGCAAGGGCGCGTTTTGCGTGCACAACGCACAGGATTGCATACAAACCCTTGAAAAACTTTCCGCCGATGCGTCCCTGCTGCGCCAAAGCGGCGAAAACGCCCGCAAATATGTGGCTCAGAAAGCGGGCGCGAGCGACCGTGTGCTCGACTACGTGTCACGCTTTCAGACAGGCAGTAGCGATTTAGACAACTAGCCTCCGGCGGTTCTGGCAGGTTCAACCGCCAGGGCGGATGCAATTTATTTTCCGAATCCGGCAGCGTGTATCCGAAAAAGCGGTATTTTTGTATTTTGGCATTTTTCCGCAAAACGCAAGGGATGCAGACTGGAAAACAAGAAGACGGGAAATGCCGCAACTTATTGAAATGAAAGAAAACAGAGAACTACCCACCTGCCACGCAGGCATAGACATCGGATCCACCACCCTTAAAATCATGGTTGTCGATAGTGAGGGGGACATACGCTTCACCGACTACCGCCGCCATAACACCAACATCAGGGAAACGGCCCAAGAGACCTTCCGGAAACTCTGGGAGACCGTGGGCGAATGCCGGCTGCATTGCGTCATGACGGGTTCCGTCGGCATGGGCTACGCAGACCGGGCGGGCTTCCCGTTCGTACAGGAGGTGGTAGCTTCCGCCGAACTGATCAAGCAGGAGTTCCCGGACATTTCCACCTTTGTGGACATTGGCGGGGAGGATTCGAAAATGATTTTCTTTTCCGAAGGGAAATCCCCCGACATCCGCATGAACGGCAGCTGCGCCGGAGGGACCGGAGCCTTCATCGACCAGACCGCCGCGCTGCTCGGCGTGGAGACAATTGAACTCAACGCACTGGCGGCCAAAGCGGAAAACATCTATCCCATCGCTTCCCGCTGCGGCGTTTTCTCCCGCACGGACATACAGAACTTGGCCAGCCGCAACGTCAGCAAGAGCGACATCGCCGCTTCCGTGTTCAATGCGGTCGCCATTCAGGTGATTGCCTCGCTGGCCCGTGGCATGGACATCACCCCCAAACTATTTTTCTGCGGCGGACCCTTCCATTTTCTGCCCGAACTGAAAAAAGCCTTTCTGAAACAGCTGCGGCTGAACGAAACGGACTGCGTCTCCACCGAAGACGCCCGGCTCATTCCGGCCTGGGGCTGCGCCCTGATTGCCAAGCAACAGGCCCAAAGCGCAGCGGCGGATGCCCCTGTTCTCCTGCTTTCCCAGCTGCTGTCCGCGCTCTCCGACGACAGCCAGAACCTGATGGTAGACCCTTTGTTCAAGCGGCTGCCCGCTTTGTTCGAGTCGAAAGAGGCATTCGAGCAATGGAAAAACCGCAAGGGAAAACACGAAGTGCCGCAAATCGCTTGGGACGATTTGGAGGACGCCGACACCTTTTTAGGCATAGACTCCGGCAGCACCACCACCAAAATCGTGCTGATTGACAGAAAAAAACGCATTCTGTTCCAAGAATACCTGCGCAACGAGGGCGACAGTTTCAACGCCATGCTGGAAGGCATGCGCCGCTTGCGCGAAGAGGCGGAGAAACACGGAAAAACCCTCCGTATAGCGAACAGTGCCACCACCGGCTACGGCGAAAACCTCATCAAAACGGCCTTCGGGCTGCACGAGGGAATTATCGAGACCATCGCCCACTACCTGGCCGCCAAGGAGATACTGCCGGATGTCAGTTTCGTATTGGACATCGGCGGGCAGGACATGAAAGCCATCTTCATTGAAAACGGAACCATCAAACGGCTGGAAATCAACGAAGCGTGTTCCTCCGGATGCGGCTCTTTCATTGAGAATTTCGCCAACATGCTAAACTATCCCGTGGCCGAGTTCGCCCGTATGTCGTGTTTTGCCAAAGCCCCCTGCGACTTGGGCACGCGCTGCACGGTATTCATGAACTCCAAAGTCAAGCAGGCCATGCGCGAAGGGGCCAGTGTGGAGGACATTGCCGCCGGATTCTCCTATTCCGTGGTGAAGAACTGCCTGTTTAAGGTACTGAAACTAAAGGATGTCAAGGAGTTGGGAAACCAGATTGTGGTGCAGGGAGGAACCTTCCGCAACCTGTCGATTGTCAAAGCCTTGGAAACGCTTACCGGCGTAAAGGTGGCCTTTTCGAACATTCCCGAACTGATGGGAGCCTACGGCGCCGCCCTCTACGCCTTGGAAAAACATACTCCGGACACGCCCGCGCTGGGCATAGGGCAGCTGGTCGGGGCAAACGCCTACGAATCTCATTTTGAAAACTGCAAAGGCTGCGAGAACCAATGCACGGTGAAAGTCTTCCGTTTCGCCAACGGCAACACCTTCTATGCCGGAAACAACTGTGAAAAAGTGTATTCCAATTTGAGCGAATCGCGCAGCAAAGGAATCAACCAGTACCAGGAACGCTACAAACGGCTGTTCCAGCGCACTTTCCCCAAGGACAAAAAGCCTCTGCTGACCATTGGCATACCCAGAGGCTTGGGCATGTACGAGCATTACCCCTTCTGGCATACCCTTTTTTCGGAATGCGGCATACAGCCCGTGCTGTCAAGGCCTTCAACCAACAAACTGTACGAAAAGGGCATACACACCATCATGTCCGACAACATTTGCTTTCCGGCCAAACTGATGCACGGCCACGTCATGGATTTGGTGGAGAAAAAAGTGGACCGCATTTTCTACCCCTATTCCATTTTTGAACACAAAGAGGACCCTAAAGCCCTGAACAGCTACAACTGCCCCGTGGTGGCAGGCTATTCCGATGTGCTCCGCTCCTCCATCGACACGGAAAAGAACTACGGCATCCCCTTGGATTCGCCCACCACTTCCTTCAACAACCTGAAACTGCTGAAAAAATCCTGCCGCAGCTACCTGAAATCCTTGGGCGTGCCAGGCAAGGTGTTTGAAACGGCCTTTGAAAAAGCCTGGAAAACCCAAAACGAGTACGTCTGGACCTTAGCCGAGCAAAACCGTCACATTGTGGAGCAGGCCAAACGGGAAAACCGCATGGTGATCCTGCTGGCAGGCCGCCCCTACCATATTGACCCGCTGATACAGCACAAAATCGCCGACTGTATCACCGACATGGGCATTGACGTCATCACCGAAAACATCTCCCTTTTCAACGGGGACGAGGTATTTGAGGAAATCAACGGCATCAGCCAGTGGGCCTACCCCAACCGCATCCTTAAGGCCGCCCGCTACGTGGCAGGCAGCGAGGAGAATATTCATTTTGTGGAACTTACCTCCTTCGGTTGCGGACCGGACGCTTTCATCATCGATGAAATCAACGAATTGCTCAAACGCCACGGCAAGAGCTTGACCCTGTTGAAGATAGATGATGTGAACAACATAGGCTCCCTGCGGCTGCGCATACGCTCTCTGGTGGAGAGCCTGAAATTCCACCACGGACGGAGCGAACACATTCCGCTGCGCCGCCTGCCTGTGTATACCAAGGCTGACCGCTCCCGGAAAATCATCGCCCCCTATTTTGCCGAAGGCTATTCGGAGTTTCTGCCCTCCCTTTTCGCCCTGATGGGCTACCAGCTCATCAACTTGCCGATGGGGGACAAAGAAGCGGAGGAAACCGGCCTGAAATACGCCAACAACGAGGTCTGCTACCCTAACACGCTGGTGGTGGGCAGCATCATCCACGCGTTGCAGAGCGGAAAATACAAGGCGGACGAGACGGCCGTCGCCATCACCCAGACGGGCGGACAATGCCGTGCGTCCAACTACATCGCCATCATCAAGGACGCCATGCTCTCCGCAGGCTTCGACAACATTCCCGTGGTCTCCGTGGCCTTCGGGGACACCATGATGAACGAGCAGCCCGGTTTCGAACTGAAACTGAAGGGAAACATCCTCATCACCTACTACACCCTGCTCTATGCGGACTGCCTTGCCCGGCTCTACCACGCCTCCGTGGTGCGGGAAAAGGAAAAGGGCTTGGCGCAACAATTACGCAACAAATATACCGAAGCGGCCTTCCCCATCATCGCCAAACGGGACTACAAAGCCTTGCTCGGACTGTTCAAGGAGGCGGTCAGGGAGTTCAACGACGCCATCGTGCCCGACGACCACATTCCGGTTATCGGCGTGGTTGGAGAGATTTATGTGAAATACAATTCGTTCAGCCATAAGAACGTATTGAACTGGTTAGCGGAGCAAGGCGTGGAAGTCATCGCGCCCTCCATGTACAACTTCTTCTTCAACAGTTTTGTCAATAAGCACATTAACAAGAAGCTGCACATCAAAGAAGTGGAGCTGCCGCTGTTTGTCACCGACACCATCTACAAAGCGGCCTACCGTGTCGCCAAGAAATTCGACGCCGTGGGCAAGGGATTCCGCTACTACCGGCCCTTCGCCAACATTTTCCACGATGCCGAACTGGCTTCCAAGGTCATCAACCTGACCGCCAATTTCGGCGAAGGCTGGCTGATTCCGGCGGAGCTTTGCAGCATGGCCGAACAGGGCGTATGCAACGCCATCAGCCTGCAACCTTTCGGATGCATAGCCAACCACATTATTTCCAAAGGGATAGAAAAACGCATCAAATCCATCTACCCGAAAATGAACCTGCTGTTCCTGGATTTTGACGCCAGCACCTCCGACGCCAACGTGTTCAACAGGCTTCACTTCATGGTGAAAAACGCCAAGGAAAGCCTGGCTTCCGACTAAAAGGCGAATTTCAGCGAAAAGACGTGCGAATACACCGCCAAGGAGACATCCCCCAGATCGGTGAGCGCATAGTCCACGCTCAAGCGTTTTTTGATGCAGACCCCCACGCCCGCATTTACCTGCAAGGTGGTGTAAGTCTCGTTATCCATGTCGGTCTCCTGCTGCACATTACCGACTCCGGCACGCAGAAAGACCGTCTGCCGGTAACCTAATTCCACGCCGACATGCGGATCCAAGGAAAAGGTGTTCCCCGAAAGCGGCACATGCCGCCGCCCGTCACAGAACACATCGGCATCTAAGGCAATCAAGGTGGAAAAATCCGTCTTCCAGTTCCAGCCGTAGGACGCGCCCAACGAAAAATGCGGACGGGTGTATTCCATGCCGTTTTCCGGAAGCTCGTTGCCCGTCTGTTGGAAAACCGCCTTCTCCTCCTCGCTCAAATGATGCGTCCAGGCGTTGAAGGTCGTGGTCACGTCCCGGGCGACCAGACCGAAATTCCAATGGCTGCCCACGCGGTATTGCAAGGCGGCGTCCAAGCCGAAGCCCCATGCCCCGGCGAAATCCCCAATGCGGCGGCGGATGATTTTGGCCGAACCTCCGGCGGAAAGGCCAGGAAGCAGTTCGGACAGGTCCCGGGCATAAGTGAGCCACAAGGCCCAGTCGGCGGTTGTGAAATACGATATGCGCTCGTAGTTGATGTTTCCCTGATTGTCAATCAGCTGCGTAGTGTTCGGAATGTCATCGACCGCAAAGCGCAGCAGCTGCACGCCCAAGGCCTGCCTGTCGTCCATACGGTAGGCCCAACCCGCATAATCGTAGGCCGCAATACCGGCAAAATACTCGGCATGCATCAGAAAAGCCTCCTGACGGTTCTCCAGACGGGACAAACCGGCGGGATTCCAATAGGCGGCCGTCACATCCTGCGCCACGGCGGTTTGGGTGCCGGACATGGACAAAGCCCTTGCCCCCACCCCCAAGTTCAGGAATTCGTTGCTGTATTTCACCTGGGCCGTAAGCCGCAGGGAACACAGGCAGCAGCCAATGACTATCGGAAGGGCAAGGCGGAGACGCATCAGTCGATGTTTTCCTTTCTTTTCAGGTATGCCGCCGAATCCTGACGGAGCCCGTAGGGGGACACCCGGTAGGACGAGCAGTCGTAGGCGTCGCTGTCGCTTTTGCGCTGGTAGGCGGGTCTGCTGAAATAGTCGTTCATGTCTGCATCGCTCATGTTGCGGAGGTTGGCGTTGTCGATGTAGGAAGGGGCAGGCTTGGGGGCGGGAACCGGATCCACTTCCACCACCCGGGTTGCGGAGGTTTCCGGGGCTTCCGGCACAAAGTCAATCGAAGGCTCCGCTTCCGCTTCCACCGGCTTCACCGAAACGGTTTTCCCTTCTTCCGTGGCAATATGCTTGCGTTCAGGTTTCCCCGCCGTCTGCTCATGGAATCCGGTCGCAATGACCGTCACCCGGACCTTGTTGCCGAGCGACTCATCCGCGCCATGTCCCCAAATCAGTTTTTCACGCAGGTTGCAGGTGGCCTCCTCCAAACATTTGGTGATTTCGGTCAGCTCCTCCATGGTGATTTCATTTTCAGAACTGTAAGAAATGAACAGCAAAGCCTTTTCAGCGCCATAAATGCTCTTCTGGTCCAGCAGCGGACTGGCGATGGCCGCCTCCGCCGCTTCGCGCGCCCGGTTCTCCCCTTCGGCAATGCCCGCACCGATAATGGCGGTGCCACTGTCCTCCAGAATGGTCTTGACATCGTTGAAGTCCACGTTCATGCTACCATGGATGGTAATCAGCTCGGCAATGCTCTTGGCTGCGACCAGCAGCACATCGTCCGATTTGGCAAAGGCGTTTGACAGGGTCAGGTCGGAATAATAGCTTTTCAGCAACTCATTCTTGATGACAATGAGCGCATCCACATTCTGCCGCAACTCGTTGATACCCTCATCCGCCACCTTGAACTTGCTTTCGCCTTCAAAATCGAATGGGTAGGTGACAATTCCCACCGTCAGTATGCCCATGCTGCGGGCAATGTCGGCCACAATGGGAGAGGCTCCGGTTCCGGTTCCGCCACCCATACCTGCGGTGACAAAGAGCATTTTAGCTCCCTCCATCGCATGCTGCAACTGGGTTTCGGACTCCAAGGCCGCCTTGCGGGCCACTTCGGGAATGGCGCCCGCGCCCAATCCGCTGCCCAGCTGGATTTTCACCGGAATCGGACTGTTTTCCAAAGCCTGGGCGTCGGTGTTGCAAACCATAAAATCCACCCCGGTGATGCCCATGTCGTACATGTGCTTGACCGCGTTGCCACCGCCGCCGCCGACTCCCATCACTTTGATGATGGATGTGGAGCTCGGCCTGCGGGTCGCCTCATTGGACACTATATCATCTATCGGACTGAATCCCAAATCAATATCATTTTCTTCCATACGTTGTTGTTTTATAAGGTTCTGTTATCGGTAATCCTCTTCGTTATCGTCATATTCCTCGTCCTGACCATTGTCCGGAAGCAAAATGCTCTCCATGAAATGCTTCGCTTTGGTCCAGACATAGTTCTTGCGGTCCGTATCCGACTCCGCTTCCCGGTTCTTCTTCGGACGTTCCTCGCGCACAGGCTCGTTCTGGACTTCCGTCCCGGCGTTCAGGGAGGACTCCCCTCTTTCCACGCCCATCAGCATCAGGCCGAGGGCGGTCGAATAAATGGGGCTGTTGTATTTCTCTTTGGTGTCCTCGTTGAACTGAATGCCTTCCTCCGGTTTGCCGACACGGACGCTCATTCCGGTCACAAATTCCGTATGGGGCTGGATGTCACGCAACAGGGAACCGCCGCCGGTCAGCACCATGCCGCAGCCCAAATGTTCCGCATAGCCGGAAGCCTCAATTTCAGCCATCACCCGGTGCAAAATCTCATCCAAACGGGCCGCTATGACCTCCGCCAACTGGCTCTGCCGGATTTCCACCGCCGGACGTCCCTTGATGCCCTGAATGGCCAAAACCACGTCCTTGCTGGTGTCCGGCACGCAAGTGCCATATTCTTTCTTGGTGCGCTCGGCATCTTCCTTGACAATGCCTTTGAACACGTTTTTAATGTCATCGGTAATCACATCGCCACCGATGGGAATGACCGCAGTATGCCGCAGTATGCCGTTGTAGAACACGGCGATGTCCGTGGTTCCGCCGCCAATGTCCACCAAAACCACACCGGTCTCCTTCTCGCGCTCGTCCAGCACAACGGCTGCGGACGCCAAGGGCTCCAGCACCAGACCGTCCATTTTCAGGTCGCACTGCTGCACGCAGCGCACCACGTTGCGAATATGTTGCTCGCTGCCCGTAATCACATTGAATTCCGAGCCCAGCTGGGTGCCCGTCACACCGATGGGGTCTGTCAGGCCCTGGTAGTTATCCACGAAAAACTCCTGGGGAATGGCGTCGATAATGCGGGTGCCCGGACGCACATTGACCAGAAAGACCTCGTCTATCAACTGTTTCACGTCCTCCGCCGACACCACGGCATCCGGATTTTTCCGCTTGATTTCCTCTTTGGAATGGAAACTGTGGATGTGCTGTCCGGCAATACCGGCCACCACAGTGTCTATAGCCACGTGGGAGGTGGCGCAGGCATGCTTGATGGCATGGGTGATCGCCGTGACCGTCTTAGTGATGTTAATGACTTGTCCGCGCTGGACGCCAACGGAAATGGTCTCGCCCTGACCCAGAATCTCCACCTTACCCGTTTTCTCGTTGCGCTGCCCGACAAAGGCGACGACTTTGGTGGTACCGATGTCCAGACCGACAGCGATATTGCCTTCGGTTTCCTTTTCCGCTACAAGATTTTCTTTCTTTCGTTTAAGCATACTTTTGTTCTCCCAGATTTACAAAGTGTTATATTGTGCGTTTCTCACAAGGCACGCGGTCGCCGAATTGCAGGCCGACCTTGCGGTAGCGCTGCCATCCGGTCACATTGAAACCCTGTGAATAGACTTTCCATAAATTATTGAACTTGCGGTCCAGCTGGCTGACATCGCCCAAATCCACCAGATGGTTCCCGACGGTGGGGGCCAATTGGTAACGACCCTTCCCAAGCACATGGATCTGACTGATTTGCGCACGCCAGAAAGGGCTACGGTCAATGTAGTCCGCCAAAATCATCAAGTCGTGGCAAACGGAGGTGTCCTGCCATTCCAGCGCCAGATTCGGACGGCAAATGTCGGGAATGGCCCCCGACGCGACCGGCACCCGCACCGGACGGCCCGGCACACAAGGCAGCATGCGTCCGCTGCGACCGGTTTTAGCCAAATAAAAGGAGGCTCCCTTCTCGTTGAACACACGCAGCACCGTCCGGACCTGCACCACCTCAATGTGCATGACCCCTTTCATGTCGGTGGCAATGCGGACAGAATCCGCATAGGGCCAGCGGCGGAGCTTTTTCTCAAGCTGCGGCAGGCTGACCTCGCGTTTCAGCCGTCCTTTCACCTTGGGGCAATGGGCGTTCGCGTAGGCTTTCAAGTCCGCAGCCGTCACCAAGGTGTCGGAATGGTAGCACACGCTGTAGGTCACGTTCCGGTACACCTGGTTCCTGCTCAGCAGCAGATAGCCAATCAGGCAAAGCAGCAGCAGGCCCAGCACGCTAACCCATCCGATTATCCGTTTTTTTCTTGCATCCATCAGGCAAACGCATTTTTTATGTTCTCCACTTCACGGTCTATGTCCCCCGCTCCCATGGTCAGCAGCACTTCCGGATTCAGTTTCCTCAAAAGGGGAATCAGGTCCTCCTTGGTGCAAAAATATTTTTCTCCCAATGTCATCCTGTCCAACAGCATGTGTGCGTCCACGCCCGGAATCGGCTGCTCCCTCGCGGGATAGATGTCCAGCAGCACCGCGCAGTCCAAGGTGGAGAGCACGGCGGCGAAGGCATCGGCGAAATCCCGGGTCCGGGAATACAGGTGCGGTTGGAAAACACCGCAAAGCCGTTTCCCCGGATACCACGCCCTCGCAGAGGCAATGCAGGCCTTCAGTTCGTTGGGATGGTGGGCGTAATCGTCCACATACACCCTGTCGGGCCTCCGGATGATGTATTCAAAACGACGTTTGACCCCTTTATATTGTGCCAATTGCGTCCGTATTTTTTCTTCCGGCACACCGCCCGCCCACGCGGCGGCGACAGCAGCCAGCGCATTCTCCACATTGTACAGCCCGGCCGTCGGCAGAAGCAGGTCCTTGAACAACCCGTCCGGCGTGCGTGCGTCGAAACGGCTCACCCCGTCCCCTATGTGCAGCATTTCCATTTGAAAATCGGCCCGGGAATCCTCCAAGGCATAGGTATAGACCTTGCGTTCCGTATGGAAGCGGGCACGCAGCTCCGGCTTGGTAATCAGGCAGCCGCCGGGCTTGATTTGCTGCGAAAACATGTCAAAAGCCTCGTGCAGCGCTTCTTCGGTATGGTAGATGTCCAAATGGTCAGCGTCCATGGAGCTGACCACGGCAATGTCCGGCGTCAGCTGAAGGAAGGAGCGGTCAAACTCGTCCGCCTCCACTATCATGCGCTCCGCCCCCGCGTCATGCACTAAATTGGACTGGAAATTGCAAGCGATGCCGCCGATAAAGGCCGTCACCGGCTCCTGTCCCCGGAAAAGCAGCGTGGTCAAGGCCGTCATGGAGGTTTTCCCGTGGGTTCCGGCCAAGGCGACGCTACGCTTGCCCCGACTGAGCGCCCCCAGAACTTCCGCCCGTTTCATGCAGGGGACGCCGCGCCCGCGCAAAGCGAGCAGCTCGGCGTGTCCGGACGGGACGGCAGGCGTGTACACCGCCAAATCCACCTTGGCGGGCAGCTGCGCGACCTCTTCGCAATAATGGACGGCGATGCCTTCCGTCTCCAACTGCCTTGTCAGCGGGGAGGGCGTGCGGTCATAGCCGGAGACCCGGCAGCCTTCCATGCGGAAATACCGCGCCAAGGCACTCATGCCTATGCCGCCTATGCCTATCATATAAACCTCGTCCAGATGTTCTGGTAGCGTCCGCATGCTCTAATCCCCTATGATTTTGGCAATTTCATTCACTATGTCCGCTGTCGCATTGGGCATGGCGAAACGGCGGATGTTACGGCTCATGTATTCGCACTGCTGACGGTTCTCCACCAGCTCCCAAATCTCGTATTTCAGTTTGGAGGCCGCGTCGGCGTCCGGAAGCAGCACCGCCGCCCCCACATCGGAAAGCACCTTCGCGTTCTTGGTCTGGTGATCCTCAGCCACATTGGGCGAAGGAATCAGAATGCAGGGCTTGCCCACAATGCAAAGCTCCGAAATGGACAAGGCGCCCGCCCGGGACACAATCAAATCGGAAACCTGATACAAATAGTCCATGCGCTTGACAAAAGGCATCATGCGCATGTTGGGCAAGCCGCTCACCATGTTTTTATAGGTGTTGTAATAGTATTCGCCGGTCTGCCACACAAACTGTATGTCCAAATCCCGCAAATCGTCAATGAAGCTGCGCACACTGTCGTTGATGCTGCGCGCGCCCAAGCTGCCGCCGACCACCGCAACGGTGAATTTCTGCGGATTCAGATCGAAATAGGCGTAGGCCGCCGACTTGTCCTGCGGCAAGTGCATGATGTCCTCCCGGACCGGATTGCCGGTCTTCACGATTTTCTCTTTGGGAAAAAAGCGTTCCAAGTGGTCGTAGGCGGTGCAGATGGTACGCGCTTTCGAGGCCAGCATCTTGTTGGTTTTTCCCGGGAAGGAATTCTGCTCCTGTATCAGCGTGGGAATGCCCATGCCCGCGGCGGCGTCCAGCACCGGCCAGCTTACATAGCCTCCCACCCCTATGGCGATGTCCGGACGGAACTCTTGCAGTATGCGGCAGGCCGAGCGTTTCTCGTTCCACATGCGGAACGGCAGTTTCAGGTTCTCCCAAATGCCTTTGAGGCTCAAATCCCTGCGCAGGCTGTAGCTGTCAATGCCACGGATGGGGTAACCGGCTTCCGGCACCCGTTTCATTTCCATGCGTCCGTTGGCTCCCACAAACAATATGTCGGCATCCGGCCAACGGGACTTGACAGCGTTGGCAATCGCTATGGCCGGGAAAATATGCCCCCCGGTCCCTCCGCCGGAAACAATCACTCGTTTACTCATCTTCTTCTCCTTTCGTTTGCAGACGCTTTTCGTCTTTCCGTTTTTTGCTTTTGCTTATATTTAACAACAAACCGAAGTTAATGGACGTGATAAGGATGGACATGTTCCCCCAGCTGACCATGGGCAGGGTCTGTCCGGTATTCGGGGTCACGCCGACGCACACGCTGATGTGCAGCAGGGCCTGACAGACAATCCAGAAACCGAGCCCGCCCGCCAGATACGCGCCAAAAGGCGTCGGCACATGACTGACCATAAGGAAGATCCGATAGAACAGCAGCAGGTACAATATGATTATCAGGCTGCTGATTAGCACACCGTACTCCTCCACCGCGATGGCGAAAATGCCGTCGGAATAGCTTTGGGAGGTTTTGCGGTACACGGAAGTGCCCGGCCCGTTGACCGGAAGTATGCCTCCGGTAGCCACCGCCCCCTCAAACAAAATGTCCTGACGGGTAAAGTCCACCTCCTGGTCGCTCATGGCAGCCACACGGTCCTTCACCGCCACCTCGTCGGAAGCGCGGAAGAAACGCTCCACCCGCCCGTGCGCCGTCTCAAAACGGGACAGGCGGCTGATGCCGAAACCGCTGGTGGCAATCAGCAGCAGCACCACCGCCGCCAACACGCCGACCGTAATGCCCAAAGTACGGAATTTCAGCTCGGAAATGAACAGCATAAAAAGGAAGGTGGTCAGCAGGATGAAGGAAGTGGAAAAGTCCTGCGTCATCATCAGCGCTATGACCAGGCCGACGGTCAGCAGCAAGGGCAGGTATACCCGCTTGGTCTCGTTGATGCGGCTTCCGAAGTGCGCAATGCTGTGCGCCGCATAGATAACAGTCAGCAGCACCACGATATAAAAGGTCTGGATTTCATGCCCGAACAGCACGATGGCACGGTTCACCGAATGGGAGGCTCCGGAGCCTTTCCCTCCCAGGAACAGGGTGCACAGCAATATCACGACCGCCGCCAAGTAGCACAGACGGGACAAGGGGGCCAGACGCCGGTAGTCAAAATCTTGCAGCACCATGGCAATCGCCACGCCCAGCAGCAGGAAAACGCCGTGGGAGCGGAAATAGGGAAAAAGGTTGTGGCGTTCCGTCGGATTGAACAACTGGCTGGAAGCCGAACTGTAAATCAGCACCATTGAGCAGATGCACAAGGCAATCATGACAAACCATATCACCTTGTCCCCGCCGAACCACTGACTGATTTTATGCTTCATAACTCCGGACATTTACACATTACAATTCCGTGACCGCTTCGCGGAAACACCGGCTGCGCTCCTGATGGTTAGCAAAACGCCGGTCGCACTCACAAGCCGAGGAAAGCAGCACCACGTCACCGCTTTCCGCCGAATAATAGGCTGTTTTGACCGCATGGCCCATGTCGGGGCATTCATACATGGTGACATAGGGGGCGAACGCGCGTTGCAGGCGTTCGTTGTCCTCGCCTATGCAGACCACCGCCTTCACCTTCTCCACCACCAACGGCAGCAAGGAGGTGTAATTGACCTGACTGTCCGCGCCGCCGGTAATCCACAGTATGGGACGCTGTATGCTCTCCAAGGCGTAATTCAGGCCATGAATGTCATGGCAGCCGGAATCGTCCAGGAACTGCACGCCGCCGAAACGGCTGATTTCCCGCATGCGGAGCGTCTCCTGTGTGGAAACGCCCATCAGCTGTTGCAGGTTCTTGTTACGGGCATACACCAGCTGCTCCGCAAAAAAATTGGCGGGACGGTATGCGGTTATTTTTTCTGTTTCCTTCAGCACCACTCTTTTTTTCATTTCGCTTCCCTCCTTGATTAACGTATTTTCAGTGTCAGCACGCTCACTACGGCCAACAGTATGCCTATGATGACGAAGCGCTGTACGATTTTCGCCTCGTGATAATTCTTTTCTGACTCCACGGTCTCCACCCGCTTCAGGTATTCCGGAAGATTTTTCTCCTCGACCTCCTCCTTCACATGCTCCTTCCTTTTCTGGTAATGGTGGTGCAGCGGGGTCATCAGGAAGGGACGTTTTTCCACAGGAACCATTTGTCCCTTCGGCAGTTTGTGTATTTTCCGATAGGTCTTGCAATACAAGGTCTGGATAATGACCGATAGGCTTTCCACCAAATAGATGCCGCACAGTATCGGCAAAAGCAGCTCCTTACGGATAATGAAGGCGAACACGGCAATGATGCCGCCTATGGCCAGGGAACCCGTGTCGCCCATGAAAATCTGCGCCGGATGGCAATTCCACCAATAGAAGCCCAGACAAGCCCCCAGCATGGCGCCTGCGAAAATCATCAGCTCGCCAGTATTTGGTATATACATGATATTCAAATAGTCAGCAAAAATCGTATTGCCGGACACATAGGCCAGCACACCGAGCGCGACCACAATGACAGCCGCTGTGGAAATGGCCAGACCATCCAGACCGTCCGTCAGATTGGCGCCGTTGCTCACCGCCATCAGAATCAGAATGATGATGGGAATGTACACCAACCAGGCCCAGCGTTCGTAATCCGGGCCCATCCATTTCAGCAGCACGGAGTAGTCAAATTCGTGGTTTTTGATAAAAGGAATGGTAGTTTTCAACGACTTGGAAGGTTCCACACATTGGTAGGCATTGCTGCCCGCGGCCTCGGTGCCGCTCATGCTGAACACCTCATTGGTCTGCACATAGCTGTTGGCGGTGCATTTCTCCTTAATCACCACATCCGGATGGAAAAACAAAACCGCACCGACAAACAAGCCCAGCAGTATCTGCCCGATGAGCTTGCCCTTGGCAGGAAGGCCTTTCTTGTTCTTTTTGAACACTTTGATATAATCGTCCAAAAAGCCCAAAGCACCTAACCACACGGTAGTGACAATCATCAGCAGAATGTAGATGTTGTCCAAACGGTTGAACAGCAGCACGGAAATCAGCAGGCTCACCAGAATGATGATGCCGCCCATGGTCGGGGTGGTTTTCTTCAGCTCCACACCGGCCAGCCCCAGCTCCTCGCGGTTGCCGTCCTGCACCTGTTTTTTGCGGAGCAGGCGGATGATGTACTTCCCTATGATCATGGAAAGGAAAAGGGAAAGCACGGCGGCCAGGGCCATACGGAAGGAAATGTACTGGAAGGCTCCGGCACCCGGAAAATCAAACTTCACATCCAACCATCTGAAAAAAGTGTACAGCATCTTCTCTTTGTTTACCTGTTATTATTTGTCCAAAAAACTTTTCACCACCTCCACATCGTCAAAGGGATGTTTCACCCCTTGGATGTCCTGGTATTTCTCATGTCCCTTGCCTGCCACCAGCACAATGTCCCCCTTGCGGGCCATGCGCACCGCGAGTTTGATGGCCTCCCGGCGGTCCTCCACCACAAAATAGGAGGACTCGTCCACCCCTTCCAGACCTTTCCGCATATCGTCCAAAATGGCAGTGGGCGATTCAAAGCGGGGGTTGTCGGAAGTCAGGATAAGCACATCGCTCTCCGCATAGGCTATCTGCGCCATTTCCGGCCGCTTGGTCTTGTCGCGGTTGCCTCCGCAGCCCGCCACAGTCAGTATGCGCTGCCCGTCCTGACGGATTTTATGTATGGTTTTCAGCACATTCTCCAAAGCATCTGGTGTATGGGCGTAATCCACAATGGCCGTCACGCCGTCCGCGCCCCGAATGCAGAAGAAACGCCCTTCGGCGGCTTCCAACGCGCTTATATCCACTAACAAACGCTCCCTGTCCGCGCCCAAGAGGCAGGCCGCCCCGTACACCGCCAGCAGGTTGTAGGCGTTGAAATCCCCGGTCAAGTGCGTCCATACTTCCTTGCGGTCTATCTCCAGCTGCATGCCGTAAATCTGGCAGTCCATGATACGCGCCTTGAACTCCGCCCCTGCGGATTTCAGCGCATAGGTATGGCGTTGGGCCTTGGTGTTTTGCAGCATCACCCGGCCATGAGGGTCGTCGGCATTGGCCAAGGCGAAGGCCGTTTCCGGCAAAGCGTCAAAAAAGGCTTTCTTCGCCTGAATATAGGCCGCGAACGTACCGTGGTAATCCAAATGGTCATGCGTGATGTTGCTGAAAATGCCTCCGGCGAAATGCAAGGCTGCAATCCGCTGCTGCACAATGGAATGCGAACTCACTTCCATAAAACAGAAAGCGCATCCGGCATCCGCCATGACCCGCAGCAGCCGCTGCACCTCCAAAGCGTCCGGCGTAGTGTGGGTGGAGGGCAACACCTCCTCCCCAATCTTGTTTTCGATGGTGCTCAACAAACCGACCTTGTAGCCCATGCGCGTAAACAAACGGTGCAGGAGCGTGACCGTCGTGGTTTTGCCGTTGGTTCCCGTGATGCCGACCAAACGCAACCGCCGGGAAGGATCGTCGTAAAAAGCCGCAGCCAAGCGGGCTAAGGCCAAATGGCTGTCCGCCACCTGCACATAGCAGCAGTTTTCCGCCAAGTGTTCCGGAAGGGTCTCCACCACCACCGCGCAGGCGCCGGCCTCCGTCACCTGCGGCAGGAAACGGTGCCCGTCCGTCTGGGTGCCCTTGAGCGCGACAAACAGGCTGCCCGGCTTCGCCTCCCTGGAGTCAAAGCAGAGGGAGCTCACCTCCGCCCGGGCGTCGCCCCGCAGAGAAATCACCTCCAATGTTGCTATCAGTTGCTGTACGGTTTTCATACGTTCACGTGTTTTCAGTTTTTCAAAGTGACAATGGCCCATTTTCCCTGACAGGAAATCCCGCTGACCTTTCCGGCCCCTTTCAGCCGCACCTTGTAGCCCTGCCGCTCCAGCAGGTACACGGCGTCCTTGGCGGAAGCGCCCAGCAGCAGACGCTCCAAGGAAGCCTCATGCTTTCCGCGCATGACCAGCAGGCTGTCGCGTCCCGTGGCGGGCATCACCCCCACCCAAGGGGTCTTGGTCGGATATTGGATGCGGTAGCCGAGCTTGCGGTACACCAAAGCCAGGTCGGGCGCATAGCCGAAGGCCACCGAGGGGTATTTGTTCCACAAAGCGTCCCGGTACACGAACTGCCGCATGCTCAAATCCCGGTTCACGATTTTCTCCGCAATGTCGCGGCAGACCGGGGCCGCCACGACACCCGCGTCCCTGGACACTCCGGAAATCAGCACCATGCAAGTGTAGACCGGCTTGTCGGAAGGGAAGTAGCCGATAAACGAGGCGTTGTATTTGTTTTGCACGTAACGCCCGTTCTCAAACATCTGCGCCGTGCCGGTCTTACCGGCAAGCAAGAGGGCCACGTTCTGGGTCGAATCGTCCTTATGCCGCTTGTAATAAGCGTCTTGGGCACGCCGCGCCGTACCGGTGGCGACCACCCCCTCCATGCAGGCCCGGGCCTTGGACAGGGTCACGGGGTCCGCAATGCGCTCCTTGATGACCGTGGGGCGGCGCTTCTCGTTTCTCCCGTCGGGATAAAGCACCTCCTTCACAAGGTAGGGGCGCATGAAACGTCCGTTGTTGGCCACGGCGTTGTAATAGGCCGCCATGTACACCGGCGGCGCCACCACCGCATAGCCGTGGCTTATGCTGTGGTAATCGGATTCGTAGCGTTTCGTCTTGGTGATGTCGGGTGTTGCGGCGTTCACCACCTCCAATTCCAAGTTGCTGTCCAAGCCCATCTGGTGCATTTTCAGGAAGAACTGGTTCAAGGTGCGGTAACCGGTCCGCGCCGCCTCATACAAGCCGTCGTTGTCCGAGAACTCGAAAGCCCAGCGCAGGGTATGCCGCCCTTTCTCGCAATCCACCATGTCTCCGGTGTCTATCTTCTTGGAATCCAAGGCGGCGAGCAGGGAAATCAGCTTGAAGGTGGAACCCGGCTCATACCTTTCGGTAATGGCATGCTCCACATAATCCCGGTAGCCCTGAGGGGTCTTCGTCAGGTTGGAAATGGCTTTGATTTCCCCGGTCTTCACCTCCATCAGCAGGGCGCAGCCCCACTCCACATCCAGACGTTCCAACTGGGCCCGCAAGGCCTTTTCCACCACGCTCTGCATCCCCACATCAATGGTGGTGGTGATGTCGCAGCCGTTTTTCACTTGCAGCAGCTGGGTCTCACGCAAGGGTACCACCACCCTGTTCACCAACAGACGGCGGTACTTGCGGTTTTCTCCGGAAAGCAGGCTGTCGTAATAGCCCTCCACGCCGCTGTAGTTTCTGTCCGCATGCATGAAACCTATGACCGAAGCCGCATAGTCATCATACACATTGTGGTGCACAAAACGCTCGTCCACCCGGCAGCCGCCGTAATACTGCCGTGTCATCTCGCTCTCCGTTTCGGAGAAAAGGTAACGGATACGGTCCCAGTCCGAGCTCCGGACCCAAGTCTGCGGCAGTTCGTCCACGGAAATCCGGACAATGAGGTAGCGGTTCCGCTGCGCGAACTTCAAAGAATCCAGACGGGCCTTGGCCGCCGCCCGGACCTTTTTCCCCTTATGGTCCTTGTTTGCATCTATAATATCCTGCTGCACACGGCATTGGTGATAATAGTCCAGATAGGCCCGCTTGACTTTCTCTTCGTAAAAATCCCGGCTGCGCTTCGGGGTCAGGCGGCAGAAAATCGAAATGAGGGAATCCACCCTTTCCATGAAAAAGACCGAATCCTTGGGTTTCACCCCGACTTTTGCCATCTCCCAATACAAATCGTAAATCGGGATGGTGGTGGAAAGCAGCTCCCCTTCGGAAGAATACACATTTCCCCGGAAACCGTGTTGGAAACCGCTGTCTATCTGAAAAAAGCGGTTCCCCACTGTCAAAGTGTCCTTGAAATTGCCCCGGTAGGCGTCCCCCATGCGCAGCGTCAGGGAGAACATGCGGGCAATGATGACCACCGTCCATACCAAAAGCAGGAAATATACAAACAACAGCTTGAAAGACAACTTCTTTTTCATCTGGCTGCCTCCTTTCCCCCGCCAAGCAGGTATACGATGCTGCTGTCATCCACAAAGCCTTTTTCCTTGAACACTTGCAGCAAAGCCTCCTTCCGTGTCTCGTCCACATACAGCAGCTCGCGCTGGTCCATAACTTGTATGTATTTGTCGTTCAGCTTGATTCTTTCCTTATCCAAGAGTTCCAGACGCTTTTGGTTGGATTGGGCCAATAAATTAATGTATATCAGCACAATCACCATAATGAACACCATCACAATATAGGGCATGTTACGGCGGAAATCCACCTTGCCCAGAAACTCCCCGCCCAGCAAGGCGCGGATACGCTTCCCCGCCGCGGAGACCCTTGTGTTCGGCTTGGGTTGGGGCTCCGTCTTCCGGCGGGAGGCCGTTTCCATAGCTTCCCGTTCGGCCCGCTCCCCGGCCTTGCGGATACGCTCCTGTTCCTCTATGTATTTCGGATCAAACTGATTGGCCATAATCCTGCTGTTTTTTCTCTCCTATACGCAATCGGGCGCTCCGGCTCCGGTTGTTCACCTGAAGCTCCGCAGCTGGAGGCACTATCGCCTTGCGTGTGATCACGCGGAATGGCGAAAGCGGATTGCCGTAAAAATCCTTCTCCTCCTTCCCCTCCACGTTGCCGCTGCGCAGAAACTGCTTGACCAAACGATCTTCGATGGAATGGTAGGAAATCACCACCAGACGGCCGCCGGGCAGCAACAGGTCCACGCTCTGGGTCAGCAGTGCCTCCAAGGCCTCCCATTCGGCGTTCACCTCCATGCGCAAAGCTTGGTACACTTGGGCAAAATAGCGGTTCTCCTTGGATTTGGGGACGAATCCGGACAGTAGCTCCTTCAGCTGGGAAGTCTGCGTCAGCGGCCGCTGCGCCCGCGCCTTCACCACTTGTGCAGCCAACCGCTTGGCGTTGAACACCTCACCGTAGCGGGAGAACAGCCTCGCCAGCTCCTCCTCCCCGTAAGTCGCCAGCACATCCGCCGCCGTCAGGCTTTTCCGACGGTCCATGCGCATATCCAAAGGCCCGTCGAAACGGGTGCTGAAACCGCGCTCCGGCACGTCAAACTGATGGGAGGAAACGCCCAAGTCAGCCAAGATGCCGTTCACCTGCTCCACGCCGTAGAATTGCAGAAAATTCCGGATATGGCTGAAATTGGCGGAAATAAGAGTGAAGCGCCCGTCCTCAATGCGGTTTGCCTGCGCATCCTCGTCCTGGTCGAAAGCGTACAGCCGCCCCTCCGGACCCAATTGTGAAAGTATCGCCCGGGAACTCTGCCCCGAACCGAAGGTCACGTCCACATACACCCCGTCCGGACGTATGGCCAGACCGGCCACGCTCTCCGCAAGCAGCACCGGCGTGTGGTAAGGCATCATCGATCCCCTCCTTTCCGCAAATCGGTATGGATGCGCTCCGCCAAATCGTACACCGCCGCCGACTCCCGAGTGGGGATTTGCAGCATGTCCTCCGCATAAAGGGTCGGATTCCAAATCTCAAAAAAGTGCATCATCCCGACAATCAGCAAATCCTTCTCCAAGGAGGCGTACTGGACCAAATGCTTGGGAATCAGGATACGGTTCTTGGAATCCACCTTGACTTCGGTGGCACTGCTCAGGAAAAAGCGCACCAAGGCCCGCTGGTCGGGACGGAAAACGTTCAGCTGGCTCAACTGCTGGCGGTAAAGCTGCCATTCATCCATGGGATACAGGGTGATGCATTTCTCCAGCCCCATGTTCATGACAAAACGGCCTTCCGCCTGTGCGCTGAGCTGACGCAGGCTGGCGGGGAACTGGAAACGTCCGCCGCTGTCGAGTGAACTGGAAAAGGTGCCTTCTGTGATGAACATGTTTCTCTTTTTTTAGCCGAAACGGAGCAAAACCACCCGCAAAATCCGCCATTTTTCCCATTTTTCCCCAAAATTCCCCATTTCCTCTGTAAAAAAAAGAGACGGGGCAATACTCAAAACATTGGGGGTTAGCTGGTTATGCAACAACTCCCTTGGGGCGGCATTTTTTCCGCTTCTTTTGCAAAGAAAAACAAAAAACACATGCGAAAAAGCATCCGAAACATTTTTTTTGCAAAAAAATTCATTTTTTACATAAAAAACTGTGAACGAGGAATAAAAATTTTTTAAAAACTTTTTTTTACCTCTTTTGCCTGTTCATAACTCGGAATAATCCACCGGGGAATGTGGATTATCGGTGTTATTCCTTCACGAATTTGGCGGTCATGCGCTTGCCATCAGATGTGCGCACCTGCAGCAGGTACATGCCCGCAGGCAGGGTGGTGACCTCCAATTCCGCTTGGGAAAGGTTTTCCTTATGCAGCATCACCTTCCCCAACACGTTGCAGACCGTGATTTGAGCAATGCCCGTTTCCGAATCCGGAAGTTCAATGTGCAGCATCCCCGATACCGGGTTTGGATAAACCTTCAAATGCTTCTTAACCTGCGGCTCGACGACAGAGGTTTCGGAAGAATCCTGCCGTGAGGGCATGTCGCCATAACCACTCAGAGGAAGCGGGCTGCCCGATGCCATGTCTTGGGCCGACCTGTTGGAGCAGGGGGCAATGACCGCCTCAAAATCCGAACCGGTTGCGGCATGGAAACCATCTGTTAAAAGGATGTCATTTGCATTTAGATAAACAAGAGCACCTGAATTGACAATAAAAGCATAATTATTATTGCTAATAATCTGATTTGCTGAATAATAACACGAATTACCGTTTGCAAATGTTTTGTTGCAATGCATTACAATGTCTTTCCAACAGTATCTGGGTTGGATATGGAAAACAGCACACTGGCCGGTAGCATAATTATGAGAGGACGGATTGAGACTATTTAAGGTAAAATACCCATTACTATTGCCATTCCATCCCCAGTTGAAATGGAATCTGTCACTGTTGTCATAACCATCACAAACGAAACCATGACCATATATATAACCGGAAGTATATCCAGCATAAAAAATAGGGCAGCCATTGTCCAAATCAAATTTTAGCGAATCTATCCAAGCTGTGTCATTATAGTTGCTCTTATATCGCAAATCAGTACTCTTATAGTCAAACGAATCCAGCGCATCGTGAACATCACTAGGAGAAGCAATGGATGAATAATCCGTACATGTGCTGTTGCAATATGTTGTATTCAAACTCCGCCCGCAATCCAAAAGCAGTTGGGCTATTTCATGTTTTTGTTGGGAATAGCTGCTGTTTTGGGGTACACGCAACTCATTGGGCATGTTGATCCAGTCATACAGGTGACACTTATAGTAATTTTCCTGCGGATAGTTCCATTTTTTCAGAATTTGTCCCATGGCTACCGCTGCACAACCTGCCGCGCAATGAGTATAAGATCCACATCCCGGAGCATAATAGTTATAAGCATTAAGGGAACCGCAATTGGCTGTGCTTTGCCCCCATTGGGTGCTAATCAGAGGCGAAACACTTCTCGCATTACCGGATTTACTTGCATCATACTGCTGCAAGTCGTTCCAATTCTTTTTATAGGTATCTGGCACTCTGTTCTGAAAACAGTATTCCACTTGTGCCTCATACATATCCACAAAAAAACGAAGTCCATCCGGCAATTCATTATAATGATTCAGTATGCCATTCGTCGAATCATCCCCCTTTTCGGGAAGGATATATCCCAATACTGGAACACAAGACTTATTCCCAGACAACAGCACTATCGCCCCTGTACGGAAACGCACTTCGTACAACAGGGTGTAACCATTGGAAGTTTTTGTTAATACGGTATCGACATTTGTTTCTGACAATTGCTGCCTGCCAATCTGGTAATTCAGGGTATTTACTGCCGCATTAATAGCCTCTTGCCTGGATATTTGTTGCCCATAGACACATAATTGTACAAATAGCAGCAAAAGGATGGCAGAAATGTTTTTTGTTATTCTCATCTTTACTCCTTTAAGTTTTTGATTTCCAATACTTTAAAAGCATAATATGGAATAACGCAGTCTTTGTCCGGATCAGCCGGCGAATTCAATTCGAAAAAACCCACATTTAACATACTGAATGTGATTATCCCTTTGAGATATGCCATCTTGTCCATATCAATTTTTCCCAACAAAGAAACCGGACAGGCAATGCAATTGAGATCATTTGAACTGGTTCTCATGGCAGCTGAAACCGAATCATCCATCAATGAGATTTTAACCAAAGTGCTGTCCCTTGAATAGACCCTTTTCTCAAGCGGAGTATGGTCTATCCATCCGCACAGCAGCAAAGTGTCGCCTTCATGGGAGTAATAGGGATAGGTTTCTGGATTTTTGTAACTGACGCTGTAAGTAAAATACTTGCACACCGAATCCCAGAAATTATAGCCGTCTGTTTTTAGGACCGGCCTTTCACTTTCAGGGAAAGGCTGCACACAGTCGCAGACTTCTGTTTTGGCATTGAAAATCTGATCCGCTTTGCACTGATAGCAGTTTTCTGGACTTTTTACACAACTTGTCAAAGTGAAAACTGTAAGAACTATGAATAATAATTTTTTCATCTTACTCCTCCTTCCCTTTTTTCAGTTCGTCAATCTGTTTCTGCAGGTCAATGATGTAACGGGTGAGTTCCTCCACCTTCTGCAGCAGCAAGGTGTTCATCTCGCCCAAATCGAAACTGCCCTGTTCCTCCACCTCCTTGGCGGAAGGGATTCCCGGCAGGTGCTTGTGCTCGTTCACATAGCTCTCCAGTTCGGAAAGTGCCATCATTGGGTAGCCGCTTCCGAACACATAGTCAGGCCAGTAGGTCGAACCTGTATTCACTCGCACCGCCTTGGCCAGCACTGTGCCGTTCACCGCCAGCTCCGCCTGCGGATTGTTCGTTTGGATGCCCACATTCCCGTTGTCCGCCAAAAAGAGCCTGTTGTTGGCTGTTATTTGGTCAGGCCTACAGGGCTGCCAGAAA
>JAGAEQ010000058.1 GCA_017613015.1 Bacteroidales bacterium
AAAAGGAAAAATGAATTTAAAAGAATTATCATTTTATGATATGCCATAAATTGCTACTTTTGCAACAAAGTCGAAAATGACCGTATATTGTCTTTATTGCTTTTAAACTGAGGAACATGCACCGTCTTTTTATCAAAGAAATAAAAGGGTTTCTGAATTCGCTGACAGGTTACATTGTCATGGGGGTTTTTCTGGGGCTGACAGGATTGTTTTTATGGGTTTTTCCTTTGGCCGACAATATTTTGGAAAGGGGATTCGCCGATATTAACGGTTTGTTCAACATTGCACCGGTGGTGTTTTTGCTGCTGGTTCCCGCCATTACCATGCGTTCGTTTGCGGAGGAGCGGAAAACCGGCACCATGGAGCTGTTGCTGACTTATCCCTTGTCGGACATGAAAATTCTTTTGGCCAAGTATGCCGCAAGTGTGGCACTTTTGATTATTTCATTGGTTCCCACACTTTTGTATTTTATCACCGTGTATTATCTGGGTTATCCGAAAGGCAATATAGACATGGGGGCCATGTGGGGTTCCTACATCGGGCTGCTGTTTTTGGGTGCGGTGTTCGCGGCGGTGGGGATTTTTGTCTCCTCCATGACAGACAGCCAGATTACCGCCTTTGTGTTTTCAGTGTTGCTTTGTTTCCTGTTGTGGCTGGCTTTCGACTTCATTTATTCCTTCCATATTTTCGGAAACTTTGGTTATGTCATCAAGAATCTGGGAATCAGTCATCATTACGCTTCCATCAGCAGGGGCGTCGTGGATTCCAGGGACATCCTTTATTTTTTGAGTGTCATCGTGCTGTTTTTGTATATGGCGCGTCTTCGTTTGCAAAGTAGAAACTGGTAAGCCATGGGTAAGAAAAGGGACAATCTGCTTCAATTTTTCAGCATTGTATTATTAATCATTGCTTTAAATATAATTTTCTCGTTTTTCTTCTTCCGTCTGGATTTGACGGGGGAGAAACGCTATACCCTTTCCAAGTCCACCAAGTCCTTGTTGAAAAACTTGGACGATGTGGTGTACGTGAAAGTGTATTTGGATGGAAGCCTTCCGCCGGATTTTGCCGAACTTTCCTTGAAAACAAGAGAGTTTTTGGACGAATGGCGCGTGTATTCCCCTAATATACAGTATGAATTCATAGACCCTTCCAAGGGAAAGACCCCGCAGGAGCTGAACGCCATTTACAGCGAGCTGTACCAGAAAGGCTTGAATCCGCAGCCTGTGCAGGACGTGACGGCGGAAGGGGTGAACACCCGCTATATTGTGCCGGGCGCGCTTTTGTCTTACCGTCAGCAGGAAATTCCGGTTTCTTTGTTGGATTCGGATCACGGTTTGCTGACCCATCGGAGCGACATTATCAATTATTCCATTGAAAAACTGGAGTATAACATCGGAAATGCCGTCCGTCGGCTGACCCATCAGCAAAAGGCCCGGGTGGCGTTTCTGAAAGGTCACGGGGAATTGCCGAACATGAAGGTGTTTGATGCCGCGCTTGGCATAGTGGACTTTTACGCAGTGGATTCCGTGGTATTGGACAATAAAATCACCCGTTTGTTTGACGTGAAAATCACCGATTCCACGACGGGAGATTTTTCCATTGAAGGCATTAAGTACGATTTGTTAGTGGTGGCGAAACCCGTGCTGCCTTTTAGCGACTACGAAAAATTCATGCTGGACCAGTTTGTGATGCGCGGCGGACGCATACTGTGGTATGTGGATCCCGTGCTGGCTGAAATGGACAGCCTGATGAGGTATCCGGAAGTGCCTGTCTTGGCCTTGGATTTGAATTTGGAAGACCTTTTCTTCCGCTATGGTGTCCGCATGAACACCAACCTGCTGCAAGACTTCAACGCGCTGCCCATACCGGTGCGTTCGGGCGAAATGGCGGGCCAGCCGCAGTACAAACTGATTCCGTGGTATTATTTTCCTGTCATCACACCCAACAGCGACCATCCGATTGTACGCAACCTCAATGTGTTAAAGACAGAATTTGTGAGTTCCATCGATACGGTCGGGACGCGTCGCGGCTTGAAGAAAACGGTACTGCTGACCACTTCCTCCACCACCAAGGAAGTGAGGACACCGGCCATTATCAGTTTGGAAATCTTGAAAAAACGTGCCAATGTGCTGGAATTTAACCAGCATTACGTCCCCATCGCCGTGCTGGTGGAAGGGGAGTTCTCCTCTTTGTTTTCCGGCTACGAGAACATCGACCAGAAGGCGTTCGGCTTTTCTGACCACAGCAAACCCACCAAAATGATTTTCGTTTCGGACGGGGATATGATTAAGAACCAGTTGAATGAAAAGAACTATCCCCTGCCTTTGGGCTACGACCGCTACACGGACAAAGCCTACGGGAACCGGAATTTCCTGCTGAACGCAGTCAATTACCTTTGCGACGACGAGGACATTTTGCAGGTCCGCTCCAAGGATTTCAAGATGAGATTATTGGACAGCAACCGCATTTTGAAGGAGAAAACCTTCTGGCAGGTGCTGAATGTGGGGCTCCCCTTGCTGCTGGTTCTAGTTTTGGGCCTGACGCTGTTCTTCCTCCGCAAGGCCAAGTATGCACGTAGAAAACAATAGGAATATGCAAAAAACAAAAAAGAGAAGCCTGCTTTTCACCCTAACGGCCGTCTTAGCCTTGGTTTTGGCGGTAATAGTTTTAATAAGCAGAAAATCAAGTACTAATAATCCGCGTTCTGTCGCTTTTGCCGTGCCCGACACCGCAGAAGTGCAGTCGGTGTTTCTGGCGGACAGGTCGGGTTGCCAGGTGCTGTTGGAAAGACAGTCGGAGGGAAGCTGGCTTTTGGACAGGAGCGAACCCGCGCTTCAGGAAAACGTGCAGGCCCTGCTTGCCGTCCTTCAGAACATGCGGGTGAAAGCCCCGGTGGGCAAAGCCGCGACGGAAAATGTCACCAAATGGTTAGCCAGCGGCGCGACCAAAGTGCAGGTGACCTATAATGGCTACCGCATCCAATGGGGAAAACTGCATTTGTGGAAAGCCTTGCGCACCAAGACCTTTTACATGGGAAGTCCCACACCGGACAATTTGGGCAACTACGCCATTATGGAAAAGGCGAAAGTCCCTTACATTGTGTATGTTCCCGGATTCCGTGGATTTATCTCCCCGTATTTTTCCGCTTTGGCTTCCGACTGGAAAAGCCACGAGTTGCTGAACTTGCGCATTTCCGAAATCGCTTGGGTGCAGCTGCTGGATTTTGAGCATCCGGAAGCCTCCCTGCAAATCCGCCGCCACGGGGACAAGCATTTCGACATCGTGGACATGCAGAGCGGACAGGCCTTGCCCGTTTACGACACCTTGAAGCTGTACGACCACCTGTCTTCCTACCGTAAGCTGAATTTCGAGTTCTTTGCCGAAGATTTCAGCAAGGGGCTGCGGGACACCGTGCTTGCCTCCCGCTTCAAGGAGCTGCAAGTGCGCGACACCCAAGGGAAAGAGTTGAAAATAACCATGTATCACATATACAACGAGTTCAATACGGAAGAGTACGAATACAACGAGGATTTCATGGATGTGTACAACAGGGACAAGTTTTACATCAGCCTGAATGACGACACCACCCGTTTCTACATCTGCCAGTTCTTTGTTTTCGACCGCATCATACAGCCGCTTTCCTATTATTTGCCTGAAAATGACGCAATTGCCATACCACGCAAATAAAAGATGGTTTTGTAGGCCGTTTTTCAGAAAAAATGATTACTTTTGCGCATTATAATTAACCTATACATTAACCTTTAAATTTTTACATTATGGCAGGAATCAACAAAGTAATCCTTGTCGGAAACCTGGGGAGAGACCCCGAAGTCAGAACCTTGGAAAGCGGAGCGAAAGTGGCACGCTTCACTTTGGCCACCACCGAATCCTACAAAGACCGTGCAACCGGCGAGCGCAAGGATGTGACAGAGTGGCACAACATTGTGTGTTGGCGCAATTTGGCGGACATTGCGGAAAAGTACCTTTCAAAAGGCCGCCAGATTTATGTGGAAGGCCGTTTGCGCACCCGCTCCTGGGAGGATAACGGGGTGAAGAAGTTCTCCACCGAGATCAATGCCGACAATTTCATCATGTTAGGGAAAATGGAAAATGTTCCGGGAACGGAAAACGCGCCGCAGCCTGTGCAGCATGCGCCTGTGACGGCCGAAACGCCGCCTTTCCTGAACACTTCCGAGGAGGACGAACTCCCCTTTTAGTGTCTCATGCGGCTGAGCGCGTCTGTTTTCGATTTTCTGGCCCAATTGGAGCTGCATAATAACAGAGACTGGTTCCAGTCCCAAAAGCCGCTCTATGACCGCGTAAAGGCCGAATTGACGGCTTTTACCACGGAATGGATAGCGCGTGTCGCTGAGAACGACCCTTCTGTCCGGAGAGAGACTCCACAAACCTCCATGTTCCGTATCTACAGGGATTTGCGTTTCTCTCCGGATAAAACTCCCTACAAAATCCACTTCGGCATCTATGTGGCGCCCGGGGGAAAGTCTTCCGAGAATGCAGGTTATTACCTTCATATTCAGAACAATCAGTCTGAATTGGCCTGCGGACTCTGGTCCCCTCCGACGGCACTGCTGAAAAAAGTCAGGGAGGAAATCTACTACGAGCCCGAGGTTTTCGACGGCATAGTGCGGGAGCCGGCATTTGTGCGCTGCTTCGGCCCTTTGCTGGAAAACCAGAAGCTGAAACGCGCGCCGGCGGATTTCCCTCCGGATTTCCCGTATATTGACTATTTGAAATACCGGCATTACATTGTCAGCCGTCCCTTGACAAACGCCGAGGTGTGTGCGCCCGCTTTCTTGGACGCTCTGGCGGCGGCCTGCCGGACGGCCAGCGGTTTTGTGAAGTACTTGAACAATATAATATCAGACAATTAAAACAAATTTAATCATTTATAAACAGAAAGGTTATGAAAAGATTAGTTACTTTATTGCTTTTGTTTGCGGCAATCGGTTCGGTTCGTTCCGCAGTTTTCCTGAGAGAGGATTTTGAAAGTGGCGTGCTGCCCAACGGATGGCAGATTCTCTCGAATGTCGATCAAAACTCACGCTGGCGTATTGCTGAAAGTATTCGTAACGGTTCTTCCAGACCCATTTCCGCTTATGAGTACTCTTCGGGCAAGCATTACCTTGCAGGCATTCCTTCCGTTTCCAAAGGAACTTATAATGAATGGCTTATTTCTCCGGAAGTTACCGTTCCTGTCACTACGCTGAAGAATGCCATTTCGTTTGAAACCTATTATACGGATCCAAACAACAACATGACACTGCGTTGGATAGAAGGGAACGACACGGCAACGTCCATCATTCTTTGGACCGCGAGCGGCTCCAATGAGTATGAGCGTACCGTTGAGGTGGACATTTCAAAATTAAATGGCAAAAAAGGTCATTTCGCCTGGGTTTTCCGCAGAGTGGCCGTTTCTGACATTGCAGGTTCCGGTTGGGGCATTGACCTTATCAAGGCGGAAACCGTGATTAACGGTGTGGATTTGGAACCGCTGGAGATTCTTTCCCCTCTGGAACACAACAATTTGAATATGTACGCTGTGGGTCAGGTGATTCCGGTCAAAGTGCGGGTTGAAAACAACGGCCGCGTCAAATCCACCGGTGCGAAAATCTCCTACACCTATGATGGCAATACGGTGACGGAAGACCTTCCTGACATGGATTCCTTGGGCCAGCAGACCTATACGTTCTCCCAGGGTTTCACGGTTTCCAAAGCGGGCAACAACAACACCCTCACCGTTTCCATACAGTCTTCGAGCGATTTGGTTCCCGATAACAACAGCAAGAAAGTCAATTGTTTCTGGGTAAGCGATCCGGCTTCCTTGGTGCAGGATTTCGAATCGGTTATTCCGGGTGAATGGGATCGTTACGGTTTCAAGGTCTATAACCTGGACAATGTCACCCAATACCGTAACGCTTCGGACGCCAACTTCTTCAGTCCTTTCTGCTGGACCGTCGGAACGGCGGGCGGCACCGTCGCTTCCCAGGTCTGGGGATTCCGTTTGGCTTTCACCTCTTCCGATTTCGCTTCCGTGGCTGTCGCTTGCGACCGCTGGCTGGTTTTCCCGGCTGTGAACATTGCGAATTCCCCGACCTTCCTGCAATGGAGCGCCGCCACGGCGAACACCGCTGCCAACGAGGGTTCGGAGAATTACGAGGTACTTATTTCCACTAAAACCAATGCCATGGCTGATTTCCAGGTTGTTTTGGAAGTCGAGAAGGAGAAAAAAGTGAACCCGAACAATGCCAACGACATCCCGTCCACCCGCTATGTGGATTTGTCCTCCTATAAAGGAAAAGACATTTACATCGCTTTCCGCGACAAAACTTCCGGATCTGTGAGAGGCATGCTTTTGCTGGATAATCTCAAATTCCTCGGAAAAGACGTGACCTATAGCACTGGTGTGAAGGAAATCGAGAAAATCAACGCCCGTATCTATCCGAATCCCGCGAAGGATCAGCTTTGCATCGAAGCGGAGGATATGATTCAGGAAGTGGTTGTGTACAACACCATGGGTCAGAAAGTGTATGCCGCCACCGTGAACGAAAGTGCCTGCCGCCTGCCGGTACAAACCCTGGCCAACGGCATCTATGTGGTGCGCATCAACACTCCGAAGGGAAGCGCCGTTGAAAAAATCAACGTGGCGCATTAAGCTCCCTTGACGTTCGTCGCAAAAAGGGCATCCGAAGGATGCCCTTTTTTTTTATGTTTCAAGGTTTCAGTGTCTTATAAAAAATATCGTTTCAGACGCATTGGTTTGGTTTTTTAAGGCCAAGCTTCAAAAAAAACCGTAGCGTTTCGCAGTGGTCAAAATTTTTATAACAAATTGTATGTTAGTTGATTATCTTCCCAAAAGAACAAGCAGGACTGAAATGTCGGAAGGGGAGATGCCACTGATGCGGGATGCCTGCCCCAAAGTTTCCGGACGGATGCGGCTTAGTTTCTGCCGGGCTTCGGTGGAGAGGGATTGTACGGAAAAATAGTCGAAATCCGGACGCAGGCGGATGTTTTCCAAATAGGTGATTTTGGCCGCGGTCTCCTGTTCCTTTTCAATGTAGTTGCTGTATTTGATTTCGATTTCGGTCTCTTCCCATTCGTCTTTACGGAAGGCATTTTCCTTTAAATAATCCTGTAGCCAGGGGAGGTGTCGTATCAGGGTGTCGAGGTGTATTTCCGGACGTAGCAGCAGCTGCGCGATTTTTGTCTTTTGTCCTATGGCGGGGGAGTCGGTTTCCGCCAAGGCGGCTTGGGCCTCTTCCGGCGTGACGGCTGTTTGCCGCAGGAAGTCGGTCAGTTCGGCGATGTGCCTCTTTTTTTGGATGACGGTTTCGTTCCTTTCCTTGGAAACCAGTCCCAGTTGGTGTCCCAAAGCGGTCAGGCGCAAGTCCGCATTGTCCTGCCGGAGCAAGATGCGGTGCTCCGCCCGGGAGGTGAACATGCGGTAGGGCTCATCCACGCCTTTGGTGATCAAATCGTCGATAAGCACCCCGATGTAAGCTTCGTTCCGTTTCAGGATAAAGGCTTCCTTGCCCGTTACATTCTGGTGTGCGTTGATTCCGGCCATCAAGCCCTGGCAGGCGGCTTCCTCGTAGCCTGTGGTGCCGTTGATTTGTCCGGCAAAAAACAGGTTGCGGATGTTTTTGGTCTCCAAGTTCGCCTTCAATTGGGTAGGGGGAAAGTAGTCGTATTCGATGGCGTATCCCGGTTTGAGAATTTTTGCCTTCTCCAGTCCGGGGATACGGTGCATGGCCTCCACCTGCACGGCTTCCGGCAGGGAAGAGGAAAAACCGTTCAGGTAGTAGCTGATGCCCGATTCGCTTTCCGGTTCCAGAAACAGCTGGTGCTGGTCTTTGCCTGCAAAACGCTCAATCTTGTCCTCAATGGAAGGGCAGTAGCGCGGTCCAACCCCTTGTATGCGTCCTTGGAACATGGGGGAGTAGGCAAAGCCGCTGCGCAAAATGTCGTGCACCGTCGGGTTGGTGTAGGTAATCCAGCAGCTTTTCTGTTGCAGGGCGGAAGGGGTGTGCGTGTGCGAAAATCCGCCGCTTTCCTCATCACCTTTCTGTTCTTCCATTCGGGAGAAATCCACCGTGCGTCCGTCTATGCGGACTGGTGTCCCCGTTTTCAGCCGGTCGCTTTCAAAGCCTAATTGTCGCAGATTTTCCGTCAGGCCGTGAGCAGACATTTCCCCGATGCGTCCGCCCGCAAAATTCGTTTCCCCGATATGGATTTTTCCGTTCAAGAAGGTGCCGTTGCTCAAAACAACCGCTTGGGCAAGGATACGCTTTCCCAATTTGGTGACCACGCCCTTTACGCCATCCTTTTCCACGAGCAGCTCGGTCACGGTGTCTTCCCGGAAGTCAAGCCGGGGCGTTTGCATCAGGATGTTTTTCCATTCTTCGGAAAAACGGTATTTGTCGTTTTGGGACCTCGGACTCCACATGGCCGGGCCTTTGGAGCGGTTCAGCATGCGGAATTGCAGGGTAGTTCTGTCTGCCACCACACCGGTCATGCCGCCCAAAGCGTCAATTTCCCGCACGATTTGCCCTTTGGCAATGCCTCCAATGGCAGGGTTGCAGGACATGGCGGCGAATAAATTCAAGTTCATGCTGATGAGCAAAGTGCTTGACCCCAAAATGGCAGCGGCTCGCGCAGCTTCACAACCGGCGTGACCGCCTCCCACCACAATGACATCATACTTTTCTTCGCAATCCATCGCCATACGGGTTGTTTCACATGAAACAAAGATGTATTTATTTGGTTGTTAGGGAATTATTGTAAAAACGACCGATATAGAAATCCTCTTTTTCGCGCATTTGGCGTTCCTCGTCGCTTTTTTTGTCCTTGTATCCGCACAAATGTAAAATTCCATGGATAAGCACCCGCAGCAGCTCTTTTTCCACGCTCACATGGAAGGTTTTGGCGTTTTCCCTCACCCTTTCTAAGCTGATGACCATGTCGCCGTTCAGCACGTCCCCTTCGCAGTCGTCGAAGGTGATGATGTCGGTCAGAAAATCGTGTTGCAGGTATTGTTTGTTGATTTCCAGTACGTAGGCGTCGCTCCCGAACATGTAGGAGATTTCCCCTATGCGTTTCCGCTCGTTTGCCGCCGTCTCAATCATCCATTGGCGGATTTTCCCTTTCTTTCGCAGGGTGTAGGCTATGTCGTGGGTGAAAAAACTGATTTGGGGAGCCAATGCTTCCATAAAATATGGATTATAGTTGTTTTACAATGCTTTCTATGGCTTTTGCGCTGTTCAGCTTACGGGCAGACAGGGGGGCGAAACCGGTGGGCAGTGGAATGCTGAAACAAATGGTGGCACCGTTGTTCTGGAAACGCACCTCTTCGCAGAGGTTCATAATCAAAGATAAACCGTGCGATTTCAGGTAATCCCCCTTGGCTAAAAACTCCTGATAGGGGAAACCCTGCCCTTCGTCCGACACTGAAAAAACAAGTTTGTCCGTTTCCTGTTGGCAAAGAATGCTTATGCGGCCCTCGGGGCGATTGCGGTTCCCGTGGCGAATGCCGTTGCTGACCGCCTCCGCCAAGGGCAGGCTCACAACGCCCCTGTAAAGCTCCGGAATGCGGCAGTCTTCCATGATGGTGTCTATAAACTCCTCTAATTCATGTGTTTTTGCCTTATCCGACGGCAGTGTTACGCGGGTGTAAAACATAAGCTATCCTCTTAAATGCATCACGTGATAAATCCTCACAAAATTAGGCAAAAAATGTATAGCCTTGCATGAACCCGATAAAAAAAATTTGTCTACTTTTGCAAAAAATGAAAAAAAATGATTGTAAAAACATTTGGATCTTGTACGTATGGCATACATGCCATCACCATCACTGTGGAAGTCAGTGTGGAAATCGGTGTGAATTTCTATTTGGTGGGCCTTCCGGACAGCGCGGTCAAGGAGAGCCAGCAGCGGATCGCCTCCGCTTTGGGGTATTATGGCTACCGCATTCCGGGCAAGCGCATCATCATTAACATGGCGCCTGCCGACATCCGAAAGGAGGGTTCGGCCTACGATCTGACCATCGCCATTGGCATTTTGGCGGCTTCCGGTAAGGTGAAAGCCGATGCCCTGGGACGTTTCGTCATCATGGGGGAATTGTCCTTGGATGGCAAGCTGAAACCGGTGCGGGGCGTGTTGCCCATTACCTTGGAAGCCAAAAAACAGGGTTTTGAAGGCGTGCTGCTGCCGCAGTCCAATGCCTCCGAAGCGGCGGTGGTGGACGGAATAGCCGTGTATGGGGCGCAAACCATCAAGGAAGTGGTTGATTTTTTGAACGGAACGCCCATGCAGCCTGTGCGGGTGGACACGCAGCGTCTGTTCACGCAAGCCGCCTATGCCGGCGAGCTGGATTTTTCGGATGTGCGCGGGCAGGAGAACGCCAAAAGGGCCTTGGAGATTGCCGCGGCGGGAGGCCATAACGTCATTATGATAGGTTCTCCGGGTTCGGGGAAAACCATGCTGGCGAAGCGCATGCCGTCCATCCTTCCGCCCATGACCTTGGAAGAGGCCTTGGAAACCACGAAGATACACTCTGTTTCCGGCAAACTTCCCCACGATGTGCCGCTGATGACAAGCCGGCCTTTCCGGGCGCCGCACCACACCATTTCGGATGTGGCTTTGGTGGGCGGCGGCAGCCATCCCATGCCCGGGGAGATTTCCCTGGCGCACCACGGCGTGCTTTTCCTGGACGAGCTGCCCGAATTCAAGCGTTCCGTGCTGGAGGTGCTGCGCCAGCCTTTGGAGGACCGCTGCGTGACCGTTTCCCGCTCCAAAATGTCGGTGGAATACCCGGCTTCGTTCATGTTTATTGCGGCCATGAACCCCTGTCCTTGCGGATATTACGGTCATCCGGACAAGAAATGCGCCTGCCAGCCGCAGCGCATACAGCAATACATGCACAAAATCTCTGGTCCCTTGCTCGACCGCATAGACATGCACATTTTCCCTTATTCCATCCGGCAGGAGGAGCTGTTGGGACGGAAAAAAGGGGAGTCAAGCCTTCAAATCCGCGAAAGGGTGGTGAAAGCCAGAAAAATACAGGAAGCCCGCTTCAAGGGCATACCCGGCGTGTACTGCAATGCGCAGATGGGGGAGCGGCTGTTCCGTCAGTATTGCGATTTGGACGCTTCCGGCCGGCAGCTGCTGAAGCACGCCATGGAGAAACTGGGTTTTTCCGCCAGGGCCTACAACCGCATTTTGAAGGTCGCCCGGACCATTGCCGATTTGGACGGGCAGGAGCGCATCCTTCCGCAACACCTTTCCGAGGCCGTCGGATACCGTAACTTGGACCGGGAGAACTGGGGAAAAGAAAAGCCTTGACACCGGAGCGTCAAGGCTTTTACCCGTAAGTTTGTGTTTTTTATTCGGGCTGAATGGCGTTTTGCGGGCAAACGCTGGCGCAAGAGCCGCAGTCCACACATTCGTCGGCATTGATGGTGTACACATCGCCTTCGGAAATAGCTCCGACGGGGCATTCACCGATGCAAGTACCGCAACCTACACAATTTTCAGGATCAATTTTATGAGCCATAACAAAAATTTTTTGATAGTTAATATATTTTGCAAAAGTAGTACGTTTCTGAATACCTAAAGCCCAAAAAATAAATTTAAAATTATTTTAAATTTTCGGCTAATTTTTGTGTCAGGAAAGGGGCGGTGGGGGATTCCGGACAGTGGCACAGGTCTTCCGGCGTGCCTTCGAAAATGACGCGCCCCCCGTTTTCCCCGCCTTCCGGACCCATTTCAATGACCCAGTCGGCACATTTGATGATGTCGGGCTGGTGCTCGATGACGATGATGCTGTGCCCTTGCCGGATCAAAGCCTCGAAGGTGCGGTACAGGTTTTCAATGTCGTAGAAGTGCAGCCCGGTGGTGGGTTCGTCGAAAATGAGCAGGGTGTGCTCCTGACGGTGGCCTTTGCCCAAAAAATAGGCTAATTTGATGCGCTGGGCCTCCCCTCCGGACAGGGAGGAGGAGGATTGCGCCAGGTGCAGGTAGCCCAAGCCCACTTCCTGTAGCGGCCGCAAGGAGTTTTGGATGAGTTCCGCCGTTTTGTTTCCGGACAGGCTTCCGAAAAACCCAATGGCTTCGTCCACGGTCATTTGCAGTATGTCGTAGATGTTTTTCTCCTGGATTTTGACTTCCAAGGCCTCGTCCTTGTAGCCTTTGCCCTTGCATTCCTCGCAGGGGATTTCAATGTCGGACATGAACTGCATTTTGATTTTCAGGCGTCCCTCCCCTTGGCAGTGCTCGCAGCGTCCGCCCTCCACGTTGAAGGAGAAGAAACCGGCTTTGTACCCCCGAGCTTTTGAAAGGGGTTGTTCCGCAAAGAGTTGGCGGATATAGTCAAAAGCGCCGATATAGGTCGCCGGGTTGGAGCGGCTGGAGCGTCCGATGGGGTTTTGGTCCACAAATTCAACGGAATGGATGCTGTCTATGTCCCCTTTCAGATGCAGCTCCTGTGTCTGGGCGGAGGCGGGCAGTTGCCGCTGGGTGATGGCGTGTTGCAGGTTGGGGTAGAGCAGTTCCTTCAGCAAGGTGGATTTTCCGCTTCCGGAAACTCCGCTGATCACGGTGAGGGTCTCCAAGGGGAATCTTACACTCAAATTATTGATATTGTGCAGACTGACATTTTCCAAAGTGATGAACTTCCGGGCTTTGCGCCGGGTGGCTGGCACCGGAATCCGCCTGCTTCCGTTCAGGTAGGCGGCGGTGAGGCTGTCCGGGCATTGCAGCAGTTCGGGCACGCTACCCTGAAAAACGATTTTTCCGCCCAAATGTCCGGCGTAGGGACCGGTGTCAATGATTTGGTCGGCTGCACGGATGATTTCCTCGTCGTGTTCCACCACAATCACGGTATTTCCTATGTCCCTCAGGCGTTTGAGAATGCTAATCAGCCGTTGGCTGTCGCGGCTGTGCAGCCCGATGCTGGGCTCGTCCAGGATGTAGAGGGAGCCGACGAGGCTGCTTCCCAAGGAACCCGCCAGGTTCACCCGTTGGGATTCCCCTCCGGACAAGGTGTTGGACGGGCGGTTCAGGGTGAGGTACTCCAAGCCGAGGTCGCAAAGGTAGCCCAAGCGCGTGCGGATTTCCTTGAGCAGGCTTTCGGCGATTTGCTGTTCCTGTGGGGTCGGAAACGTCAGGTTTTGGAAGAAATCCAAGCATTTCCGTATGGGCATTTCAATGATTTCCTGTATGTTCTTCCCTCCGATGCGCACATATTCCGTCTCTTTGGTCAGGCGGCTTCCGTGGCAGTGGGGACAGACCGTTTTGCCCTTGTAGCGGGACATCAGGATGCGGTATTGGATTTTATAGGCGTTTTCCTCCAACCAGTGGAAAAAATAGTCCAAGCCTTTGAAATAGGCGTTTCCTGTCCACAGCAGGCGGTATTCCTCCTTGCTCAGCTTGTTGATGGGCCGGTGGATGGGAAATCCGCATTTGGGCGCGGCCTCAATGAGCGCGTCGCGGAAAACGGACATTTTCTCCGTGCGCCAGCAAACAATGGCGTCGTCGTAGACCGAGCGGTTTTTGTCCGGAATGACCAGGTCCGGGTCTATGCCGATGATGTTGCCGAGACCGCCGCATTGCGGGCAGGCACCGTAGGGCGTGTTGAAGGAGAACATGTTGGCGCTCGGTTTCTTGAAAAGAATGCCATCCTTTTCGAAACGGTTGGAGAAGTTCCGGCTTTGCGGCTCCCCTTCCGCAGGGAAAATTTCCAGCGTGCAGCAGCCGTGGCCTTCAAAAAAGGCGGTTTCCACCGATTCCGCCACGCGGGAGCGGTTCTCGTCCGTCCGTTCCGCCGTAAAGCGGTCTATGAGCAGGCGGATGGCTTCGTCGCTGACGGGTTCGCGTTGCAGGTAATCCGCAATGGGCAGGGTCTCCCCCTGCACGTGGACGCGGGTGTATCCCTGCTGCATCAGCAGTTTCAATTGCTCCTGCTGCGTGCGTCCGTTGGACACGGAAAAGGGGGCGTACAACACTAAGCGGTCGCTTTCGGGAAGAGCGAAAATACTGTCGCACACGTCCTTCACGCTGTCCCTTTTCACCTCTTCCCCGGAAACGGGCGAGTAGGTTCTCCCCAAGCGGGCGAAAAGCAGTTTGATGTATTCGTAGATTTCGGTTGTCGTTCCCAAGGTGGAGCGGGGGTTGCGCGTATTGACCTTCTGCTCAATGGCGATGGCCGGAGGGATGCCCGAAATCAGGTCCGCGTCCGGTTTGTGGATTTTTCCCATGAACTGCCGGGCGTAGGCGCTTAGGGATTCGATGTAGCGCTGCTGCCCTTCCGCATACAGGGTGTCAAAGGCCAAAGAGGATTTTCCCGATCCGGAAAGACCGGTCACCACGATGAACTGGCGGTGGGGAATGTCTATGTCAATGTTTTTCAGATTATTGACACGTATCCCCTTGCAATGGATATAGGTGTCCCCCATGCAGGGTTTTATTTTTCAATAAGCATGTCGTCCATTTCAATGTCCTTGAAATGGTCGTAGTCGAACAGGTTGCTGATGGAACTGTTGTTCACCACCCCGTCAATGACGGCGGCAAACAGTTTGCCGGTGGAGAGCACCGTGATTTTTTCCGATTTTTTGCGCAGCGGAATGGTGTCAGTGACAATCAGTTCCTCAATGACCGACTGCTCCAGGTTCTCATAGGCCTTGCCCGACAGCACGGGATGCACGCACATGGCCCGCACGCTTCTGGCTCCGGCTTCCTTCATGGCGGCGGCGGCTTTGCAGAGCGTGCCCGCGGTGTCCACGATGTCGTCCACAATGATCACGTTTTTGTCCTTCACATCCCCTATGATTTGCAGGTTCGCAATCTCGTTGGGGCGGGGACGCTGCTTGTACCCTATGGCCAAGTCCGCGTTCAGGTATTTGGCGTAGGAGGCCGCACGACGGGTTCCTCCGGTGTCGGGAGAGGCGATGCAGAGGTTCTCAAAATTCCGTTTTTTCAGGTAGGGAAGGAAAATGCGCGAAGCGTAGATATTATCCACCGGAATGTCGAAAAAGCCTTGGATCTGGTCGGCATGGAGGTCCATGGTGATTACCCTGTCCACGCCCGCCGCGGTCAGCAGGTTGGCGACCAGCTTGGCGCCTATGGGAATGCGCGGCTTGTCTTTCCTGTCCTGACGCGCCACACCGAAATAAGGGATAATGGCGATGATTTTGTTGGCGGAGGCGCGGCGTGCGCCGTCAATCATGTACAGCAGCTCCATCAGGTTGTCCGCAGGGGGGAAGGTGGATTGGATCAGGAAAACGTCACATCCCCTGATGTTTTCACAGAAGGCGGGCTGAAAATCCCCGTCGCTGTACACACACACTTCGGTTTTCGCCAATTTCTGTCCGTAGGATTCGGCGATGCGTCCGGCTAATTCGCTGCTTGCTCTTCCGCAGGCTATTTTGATGTTTGAGGCCATGGTAATTGTTAGAAATAGTTTGGTTTATTCAAAATTATAACTCGCATTCGGTGTTTCGTGCTCTTCGTACTGGCTGCAATCGAAATTCAGATTGGCGCCCGGATTCTCCGGTTTGGGGAAATCCAGTTTTTCCAGATGCAAAGACTTGTCCGCATAGCATTTCTGCATGAACAACGCCCACACGGGCAGGGCGGTGTTGGCGCCTTGTCCGAGGTTGGTGGAGCGGAAGTGCGCCGCCCTGTCTTCGCAGCCGACCCACACGCCGGCGGTCAGCAGGGGCGTGTACCCCATGAACCATCCGTCGGAATTGTTGTCGGTGGTTCCGGTTTTTCCCGCCATGGGCATGTCCAGTTTGTAGCGGTAGTGCAGCCGCACGCCGGTGCCGTATTCCACAACGCCTTTCATCAGCTGCACCGTCTTGTAGGCGGACACTTCGTCCATGGCTTCGTTCTGCTCCATGGAGAAAGAGGCGATGACGTTGCCCTTGCTGTTGCATATTTTGGTGATAAACATGGGTTTCACGTATACGCCCTTGTTGTTGAAGGTGTTGATGGCCCCGACCATTTCATACAGGCTGAGCTCGCAGGTGCCTAAGCAAATGGAAGGCACCGCCGGAATGTCGCTGGTGACACCCATTTTCCGGACCAGCGCGATGATGGCGTTGGGCCCGAAACGCTTCATGAGGTAGGCCGACACATAGTTCAGGGAATTGGCCAAGGCGTCTTTCAGGGTGATCATCTGTCCGGCCTTGTAGTCGTTGGAATTTCGCGGTGTCCAGGTGTCCCCGGTTTCGGTTTCTATAGTGACGGGGAGGTTGGGCACTTTGGTGCAAGGTTCAAACTCCGATTGCTGCATGGCGAAGGTGTACACAAACGGCTTGAAGGTGGAGCCCACCTGACGGCGGGCCTGGGTCACGTGGTCGTACTGGAAATGGTAGTAGTCGGTGCCGCCCACATAGGCCCTGACGTAGCCGGTGGAGGGGTCCATGGCCATGAGGCCGCAGGCGAGGAAGGACTTCATGTAGCGGATGGAGTCCATGGGCGACATGAGCGTGTCTTTTTCCCCGTTGTAGGTGTAAATCCACATACGGACGGGTTTGTCAAAGATTTTCCGTATCTCCTCTTCGGATTTTCCTTCCTTTTTCAGGTTGCGGTAGCGTTCGGAATTCCGCATGGCGCTGTTCAGTATGCGCTCGGTCTGCTCGTCGCTCAGGCGGTAGAAAGGCGCGTTCTTGTAGCCTTTCCAATGGGCGAAGAACTGGGGCTGCAAGGTGCGGCTGATCCATTCGTCCACCGCCTCTTCCGCATACTGCTGCATTTTGTAGTTGATGGTGGTGTAGATTTTGAGCCCGTCTTTGTAGATGTCCCACTTGCTTCCGTCGGGTTTGCGGTTCTTTCTGTCCTGGGCCCAGCGGTTCACCTCCTGGCGTATGTATTCCCTGAAATAGGTGGCCAATCCGCTGCGGTGGTCCTGCAATTTGAAATGCGAAATGTCGATGGCCTTCTCCTGGCTCGCCTTGCAGGTCTCCTCGTCCAAAAATTTGTACTTGCGCATTTGGGAAAGCACCACGTTGCGGCGTTGGAGGGCGTTGTCCGGGTTGCGCCGGGGACTGTAGTAGGTGGGGGCTTTCAGCATGCCGACCAGCAGGGCGGACTCTTCCAGGTTCAGTTCGGCGGGCGTTTTGTCAAAATACGTTTTGGCGGCGGATTTGATGCCTTGGGACATGTTTCCGAAATCCACCGTATTGAAATACATGGAGATAATCTCGTTCTTGGAGTAGTTGCGCTCCAATTTGACCGCCACCACCCATTCCTTGAATTTGGTGAAGACCAGTTGGAACAGGTTGGCGTCCGGGTTTCTCGGGAAAAGGTTTTTGGCCAATTGCTGGGTGATGGTGCTGCCGCCGCCCTTGCGGTGTCCCGTGAGCACACCGGCAGCCACGCGGACCAAGGCCTTGGCGTCGATGCCGGAGTGACGGTAGAAACGGCTGTCCTCCGTAGCAATCAACGCATGAATCAGGTTTTCAGGAAGTTGGTCGTAGGATACGTTGGAGCGGTTCTCTATGTAGAATTTTCCCAGAACGTAGCCGTCTTCGGAAATCACTTCTGTCGCCAGGTTGGTTTTCGGGTTCTCCAAATCTTCGAAGGAAGGCATGAAGCCCAGCCATCCCAAGGATATGAAAAGGAAAATCAGGAAGATGCAGGCCCATCCTCCGATGACGAAACGCCACCACCAGGTGTGAAAGGAGCTTTTTTTGCCGCTTTTCTGTTGCGGTTTCCTACCCGTTTTTCTGTTTGCCATGTGCGAACGCTTGTTTGTCGGTTTCTGTTTTTTTCAAGGACATGCCGAAAGATGCCACGCCTTTTAGGCGGTCTGTGCGCAATCCTTGGGTGTATCGCAGGGTGTATTTGCCGGGCATGGGGAATCGGAGCAGGCTGTAAGGCACGTCCAATTCCTTGACACGCCGTCCTTTCCCCAAAGGTTTCCCGTCCGCCTCGAACAGGAAGCAGTGCAGGGTGTCCTGGCTGCCGCTGCCGTCAGGGAAGGTGGTTTGCAGGAAAAGGTAAATGTCCTGGTAAGGGAAAGTGTCGGTGTACCGGAAGTTCAGGCCAAGGGCGTAAGGGGTGGAGGTGTCCTTGATTTCAAACACAAAGACGGGTTCGTCCCCGATGTCCCAGGCCTCGCCTTGGAAAGACACATGCTCCTCATAGTCGCAGGAGGCCGTGCAGGAGAAAAACAGCAGGCCGCTTGCCAACAGGAAACTTGCGAGGAACGCTTGTCTGAAACCTTTCATCAGTCGTTGATTTTTTTAAGGTCGTCCATGTTGAAATTCACTTCCTCCTCCTTGTTCTGGTTGACTTCCGCATAATCCTCCAAGGCGGGTATTTTCTCCCCTTTTTTGTTCAACGCAATGATTTCCTTCACTTTCTCCGCCGGAATGGCGTAGAGGATATGGGATTGGTCGTTTTTGTAGGAATACCACATCAAATGCTTGAAAATGTCAATTTTGGCACAGGTGGCGTTGCCTTTTTGCGTGTCTAAGGGAATGTGGGTGTTCGGGAAGTTCTTCAGTTCCTCCACGTAGGTGTCGTATTCGTAGTTGAGGCAGCATTTCAGCTTGCCGCATTGCCCCGCCAGCTTCTGAAGGTTCAGGGTCATCTGCTGGGTTTTGGCGGTGCTGGTGGTCACGGAGCGGAAATTGTTCAGCCAGGACGCGCAGCAGAGTTCCCGGCCGCAGCTTCCGATGCCGCCCAGACGCGCCGCTTCCTGACGCACCCCGATTTGCCGCATCTCGATGCGGATTTTGAATTTGTCGGCTAAAATCTTGATCAGTTCGCGGAAATCGATGCGTTCGTCGGCGGAATAGTAGAAAATGGCCTTGGAGCCGTCTCCCTGATACTCCACATTGTTCACTTTCATGTTGAGTTTCAGGTCCCAGGCGGCGTAGCGCGATTGCATCATTGTGCTTTCCTCCTTCTGCACCACGCTGATCCATTTTTCAATGTCGGTCGCGCGGGCCCGGCGGAGTATCTTTTTCGTGACGCTGTGCACGTTCTTGTTTTGCAGTTGCAATTTCACCTGCTCTCCCGTCATGGACACAATGCCGATGTTGTTGCCGGTGTTGGCCTCCACCACCACAATGTCCCCGGTTTCAAAGCGTTCCTTGCCTGCGGGCAGCGCAAAAAAGTCCTTGTGCCCGTTTTTGAAGCGCACTTCTATAAACGGAAACGTCTCCGCCTCCTGTGTGTCGCAGCCTCCGCACCAGTCGTAGGACGCCATTTTGCAGCAGCGGTGCTGGTACAGCTCGCGGTTGTTCCCGTTGGGATTCGGTATGCCGCACAGCCCCCTTGTCAGAAAAGGGTTGGCCGCGATTTTGTCCGCTTCGTAGCTATGGTCGGCGGAAATATGTATATCTTCTTCAATCTCTTGGTTTTCGCTGATAAAATTCGTTTCTTCCATTAGGTTCCGGCAATATCATCATTTTAGGACACAAAAATAATCATTTTATAAAAGCGAAACGGAATTTGGGGACAAATAATCTGATGCCAGGGTGAAGACGTATCTTTTTTCTTCATTTACATGGGTTTCTGTGGCTTCCTTCCCTTCAAGGACGTGGTGCAGGTCTTCCGTGATGCCGCAGCCGCGCAGTTTCAGCACGGCCTCCTTGCGGGTCCAGTATTCGGTGAAGCGGAGGCTGCTGTCGCCTGCCGCCAGAATGTCCGCCGCTTCCTTTGCGTTCATGGTGCGCCGCAGCAAGGCTTCGCTAAAAGGGCGGAAAGCCTCAATATCAATGCCTACGGGATTTTCGGACACAACGACGGCGAGCGCGTTCCGGCAGTGGCTGATGTTGAAGTGGAGGTCCGGGAAGTCGCGCAGCACCGGCTTGCCGTGTTCCAGTTCGCGAAAAACAAGCTCCATTCCCTTGTCCGGAATCAGGCGGCTTTCGAAAAGGAGGTTTTGCAGCATTTCGTAGGTTTTCAGGCAGGCGAAGCGCCCGAAATCGTGCTTGTACCCCAAGGCTTTCTCGCGGCGCTGGGCGGACACCGACGGCAGCAGGCGCCGGATTTCCGCATCCCCGCATTCCTCCATCCGGTCGAACACGGCGAGCCTCATGGGCGTTTGCTCCGGCTTAGTTGGCGGTAGGTCTTTTTCCCGAACAGGAAATAGTCGAAAACGAGGTTTCCCTGGTAAATGCCTTCGGTGGAGCGGGAGTGGTTGATTTTCTCCCGTTTTTTCCGTGTCTCGGGCAGCAGGCGGAAAAAGGCGCGGTGCGCCCTGTATACGGCGTGGAAGTCCCCCCAGCCGGTGCTGAGCAGAAAGCGGAAGGAGGCGGTGACGTCGCCTATCCAGCGCACAAGGAAAACGGGAAACAGCCGGTTGCCGGGAAGGTTTTTGTACAGCATCAGCCAGTTGTTCCGGAAATTCAGGAAGGTTTTCCGGGAGGAGGATTTGGGCAGGGTGGCACCCCCTAAGTGGTAGACCTTGGCCTCCGGGCAGCAGACCACCTTGTAGCCCGCGTTCCGGACCCGCCAGCAGAAGTCGATTTCTTCCATGTGCGCGAAGAAATCCGCGTCCAAGCCGCCCAAGCGACGGTAGACTTCGGCGCGGACAAACATGCAGGCGCCGGTCGCCCAGAACACTTCGCTTGTGGTATCGTACTGCCCTTCGTCTTTTTCCAAAGTGGAGAAAATTCTCCCCCGGCAGAAGGGGTAGCCGTAGCGGTCGATGAAGCCTCCGGCGGCCCCGGCGTACTCGAAGCGGTCCTTTTCCAGTTGCGAAAGCAGTTTCGGCTGGCAGACAGCCACTTCCGGATGGGCGTCCATGTAGGCGGTCACGGCTTCCGTCCACTGCGCCTCCACCTCCACGTCGGAGTTCAGCAGGCAGTAGTATTCGGCCTCGATTTGCGCGAGCGCCCGGTTGTAGCCTTCGGCGAAACCGTAGTTTTTGTCCAGTTCCAGCACTTCCATGTCCGGATACTGCTGACGGACAAAGGCCACGGAGGTGTCCGTGGAGGCGTTGTCGGCAACGTACACCTTGCAGTCCCCTTGGGTGAAAGCCGCCACAGAGGGGAGAAAGCGCTCCAGAAGCGCCCTTCCGTTCCAGTTCAAAATGACAACCGCCGTTTTCATGTTTCGGAAATAAAATGCAAAAGTAAACAAATCTCCCTTTCCCTTCTGTTGGTTTTTTTGTTACTTTTGCACATTTTCTAATGGAAGGGAATTCATGGACAAAAAAACGATAGACAACTATTTTTCAGCCTATTTTGACCGTTTCGGAACCTCATTGCCTTTTTCCGGGGCGGATGCCGGGGGCCGCGAGGCGGCCAAAGCCGCGTTTTTGAAGGAAGGGATGCCGGATGTTTCCCAGGAAGCCTGGCGGAATTTTCCGTGGGAGCAGATACTGCACACCACCTACCGCATGCTGCCGCCTGCGGAGACCTACCGTCCGGTGGAAACCTATTTCCAATGCAACACCCAGGACATTAACGCGGAAATGTTCCCATTCCTGAACGGATGGTACCAGCACAGCAACGCGCCCCTCACCCGTTTCCCGAACGGGCTGGTTGTGGGGAGCTTGCGCGAAGCCGTCAGGCAATATCCGGAGCAGACGCTCCCTTGCCTGCGGCAGTTGCCGGACTTTTGCAACGGCATGGTCGCTTTCAACGCCGCGCTGTGGCAGGACGGCTTTTTCGTGTATGTGCCCGACGGGGTGAAGGTGCATCATCCGATCCAATTGGTGAACATGGTCCAGGCGGACGAGGACATTTTGGTGCAGCCTCGCAACCTCGTGATACTGGGGGAGGGAGCCTCCCTGAAACTGGTGCATTGCGACGAGGCGCTGCAATGCAAGGACGCCCTGATTAACACGGTGACGGAAATCCGTTTGGGGGCTTCCGCGCGTTTCGACTACTATAAATTGGAAAACAACAACAACCAATCCGCCATGGTGAACCACCTCTTCATCCGCCAGGAAGCGCATTCGGAGGCCAACACCCACACCACCATTTTCAACGGCGGCTTGGTGCACAACACCATACGGGTGGATTTGGACGGGCCTTTCACCCGGGTGAACAACAACGGGCTTTACCTGACGGACGGCAAACAGTACGTGTCCAATTTCGTGTCGGTGTGCCACCACAGCACGGACGGCGTCAGCAACCAGCTGTACAAAGGGATTCTGGACGACGAGGCCCGCGCCTACTTCATGGGCCATGTGCTGGTGGAGCCTCACGCCCAGCGGACGGAGGCGCATCAGATCAACCGAAATATTCTCTTAAAAGACACGGCACGCATTTCGGCCAAGCCTTTTCTGGAGATTTATGCGGACGACGTGCAGTGCACCCACGGCGCCACCGTGGGCCAGTTGGACGAGGAAGCGGTCTTCTACCTGCGTTCCCGGGGCATTTGCGAACGCAACGCCCGGGTGCTGCTGATGCATGCCTACGCCAAGGAGGTGATTGACAAAATGGATATTCCCGCCTTGTGCGAACGCACGGAGAATCTGGTTGGTAAGCGTTTGTCCGGTGAATCCGTGCAGTGCGGTGACTGCATGCAGTGCAGCAAAAAAATCGATTTTCAGATCAGTCCCTTGGATTTTTAAAAGGAAAAGTACCTGTTTCCTCCGGCGTAGGGGGTTTCGGTCCGGATGTGGACGTGCACGCAGTCTTCGGGCAGCAGCTCTTCAATGTTTTCCGGCCATTCGATGAAGCAGTAGGCGCCGCTGTACAGGTATTCCTCCACGCCTATCTCTTCCGCTTCGCGGAGGTTTTTCAGCCGGTAGCAGTCCAAATGGTACAGCGTTTCGTCCTGCGGCAGCCTGTATTCGTTGACAATGGCGAAAGTGGGGCTGGTGGCATGGTCCGCGCTTCCCAGAACGGCGCACACTGCCTGCATGAAGGTGGTTTTCCCTGTGCCCATTTCCGCGTGCAGCGCAAAGATACGCTTCCCTGCGTGGGCCCGCAGCAGGCTTTCCGCGACGGCGGGCAGGTTTTCCGTTGATTCGCACGTGATGGTTTGCATGGTTTTTCCTGTTTCTGACGCAAGGAAAACGAAAAGGCGCAAGAAATCGTATGTACCTCAAAAGATATTTGTTTTTTTGGTATTTTTGCAAACAGAGGCTGTACATTTAATCAAAATTCAAAGTCTTTAAACAAAGCGCGTTACAAATAGAGGATTATCCAATTAAACATCATATTATGGCAAAAGAGGAGATTATGGGGCCGATAGCGGAACAAGCGGCCGTCCGGTATTCCGATGAAGAATTGCAAGAGTTCAAGGAGTTGATTTTAGATAAATTGGAGAAGGCCCGCCGGGATATGGAAAGTTTCAAAAGCGCCATGAACGGCTCCTCCGGAAACGACATCACCGACACCGCGCCCACGTTCAAGATTCTGGAGGAGGGGCAGCAGACCCTTTTCAAGGAGGAGAACGCGCAGCTGGCATCCCGTTTGGAGAAATACATCCAGAACCTGGAAGCCGCGCTGGTGCGGATTGAGAACAAGACCTACGGCATCTGCCGCAAAACCGGGCAGCTGATTCCCAAGGAGCGTTTGCGCAGCGTGCCCCACGCCACCTTGTCGGTGGAGGCCAAATTGGAGGACAGAAAGAAAAAATAGGCGGTTTGAAAAAGCGTTCCCTATTTGTTTGTCTGCTGATTCTGCTGCTGATAGTGGCCGATCAGGTGTTGAAGGTGTGGGTGAAGACCCATCTTTCCCTCGGGGAGCAGGTGGCCGTGTTCGGCAAATGGTTCAGCCTGCATTACATTGAAAATGAGGGAATCGCCTTCGGTATGGTCTTTTGGACCCGCCCGATAGGGAAGGTGCTGCTCACGCTTTTCCGCCTCTTCGCTTCCGGATTCATCCTGTGGGCGATACATAAAATGCTCACGTTTAGGGAAAAACTGCCTTTCGGCTTCCTGCTGTGCTCCGTGCTGGTTTTCGCCGGGGCGGTGGGCAATGTGGTGGATTGTGTTTTTTACGGACGTGTGTTCTCCTATTCCGATTATTACGGCCCTGTCGCCACTTTGTTTCCGGAGGCCGGTGGCTATGCACCTTTCTTTCAGGGGAAAGTGGTGGACATGCTGCAATTCGACCTCTTCGACATCCCTTTGGGGGCGAACCGGATTTTCCACTTTTTTCCCGCGATTTTCAACCTGGCCGATGCTTACATCACCACCGGCCTGCTTGTGATGCTGGTTTTCTACAATAAGGCTTTGTCTGTCTTCGCCTCTGCGTTTGATTCGAAAAAAAAGGAAGAATCCTGCTAAAAACCATGCTTTTGGTGAAAAACGCCTCCCAAAGCCCCTTTTACGGATAAACATATAAACTATTGAAAAATAGCAAATTATGTTTTATTCCAATATTTCACGCTCTTTTTCAGAAAGATTGTAATATACTGATAA
>JAGAEQ010000059.1 GCA_017613015.1 Bacteroidales bacterium
ACATTCTCTGCATCGACTCCTCCGAAGGCTTCTCCGAATGGCAGAAACGCACCATTGACTTCGTGCGTGCCCGTTACGGGGACAGCGTCAAAATCGGGGCCGGAAACATCGTGGACGCGGAAGGCTTCCGTTTTCTGGCCGAAGCCGGAGCCGATTTCATCAAAGTCGGCATCGGGGGCGGTTCCATCTGCATCACCCGGGAAACCAAAGGCATAGGCCGCGGACAGGCCACATCGGTGATTGAGGTCGCCAAGGCCCGGGACGCCTATTTCAAGGAAACCGGCATTTACATTCCCATCTGCTCCGACGGCGGCATCGTGCACGACTACCACATCACCCTCGCTTTGGCCATGGGCAGCGACTACTGCATGCTGGACAGGTATTTCTCCCGTTTTGACGAAAGCCCAACCAGCAAGGTGATTGTCAATGGAAGCTACATGAAGGAATACTGGGGGGAAGGTTCGGCCCGCGCCCGGAACTGGCAGCGCTACGATTTGGGCGGAAGCGCCAAGCTGTCGTTCGAGGAAGGTGTGGACTCTTATGTCCCCTACGCTGGAAAACTGCATGACAACTTAGGCATCACCCTGAGCAAAGTCCGTTCCACCATGTGCAACTGCGGGGCGCTCAGCATCCCGGAACTGCAACAGAAAGCCAAACTGACCCTGGTTTCCTCGGTCAGCATTGTGGAAGGGGGCGCGCACGACGTGGTGTTGCGGAACAAAGACCTTATTTCAGAAAAATAAAAAAACGACACGCCAAGGTAACAAAAAGCCGTTTGCGAACGTCTATATTTAAAATGCAATTAACATCATTCAATAACATAAACTCAAAACAAGCCAGTATGAAGAGACTACTCCTTATCAGCCTGCTGCTTTGTTGCGGATGGTTCGCCCACGGGCAGGCCATTTCCTTCAAGGTCAGCTCAAAAGTGGGCTGCGTTCCGTTTATCGTGGACTTTGAGTGTACAAGCAACAATGTAGCCTACCAGGAATGGGACTTCGGTGACGGGACCCCCATCATCACGATTTTCGACCCGTCCCACACCTTCTACAACGCGGGCGTCTACACCGTCAAGCTGAAAGTGCGTTTTTCGGACGGACGCGAAAAGGACACGACCTGCGTCAATCTCATCCGCGTGTCTGCAGGTCCGAAGATCAGCTTCACCGCCTCCCCGGATTCGGTATGTCCCGGTGAATTGGTGCATTTTGTGGAAAGCATCTCCGACCTCGGGGCCGTCAAGAGCATCTTGTGGGAATTCAAGGACGGCGGCATGAGCACCGCCTCCAAGCCCTCCCACCCTTACGCCAACTCCGGCACCTACCGTCCGGTGTTAAGGGTCACCGACACCTTGGGCTGCACCTCGGTGGACTCGGTGAGCAAGACCATCTATGTCAAAGTCAAACCGAAGGCGCAATTCACCTCCACCGACTCCATCTTCTGCGTCAAGGATGCGAACAGCACCCGCTCCGTCTCCTTCACCAGTTTGGCCACCGGAAACATCGCTTCGCTGGTTTGGGACTTTGACAACGGAAAGACCGGCACAGGCACGAACCCGACAGAGACCTTCGGCTTCGGAGACCACGACGTCTCCCTTATCGCCATCGGGACCAACGGCTGCGCCGACACCATGAAGAAAGCGAGCTATGTCTCTTTGAACATCTTCAAAGCGGAGTTCACCGTTTCGGACTCCGTGGTCTGCTCGGTGCCGGGAAAGACCACCTTCACCGGAAAGGGCGGCACCCGCTACACCTGGAAGCTCTACGACGAGAACGGGAACATGGCGGGCGAATCCATGGGTAGCATCTTCTCCCCGGAATTCAACAAAACCGGAAGATATACCGTCTGCATGACCACCACCTCCATGCTCGGCTGCACCGACACCAACTGCGTGAAAGACGTGGTCTGGGTGTTTGACGAGGTCGCGGGACAGATTGAAGTCCGCGACACCCACCACTGCAACCCCGGCGCCGCCATCGTCTTCATCAACCGGACGCCTTTCGACACGACCTACGACCTGCATAAGGGAAGCACCGTGTGGAACTTCGGCGACAACGCCAACCAGCAGGGCGACTCCGTCACCCATGTCTACAACGGTTTCGGACACTGGGTCGCGACGGCTTACATCACCACGCCTTACGGCTGCGTGCTCAAACCCGTCACCCAGGACATCTACATCTACCCCATACGTGCGGTAGGTGAAATGCTGAATCCGGCCCCGCCCATGCCGCCCGGAGGCTGCGTGCCGCACTCTATAGCCGTGTATTCCAACCCCGACTCTCTAGTCACGTCCTCCCCCATCACCAACCACGCTTGGATTTGGGGCGACGGCACCGACACCACCGACTCCAAGGACACCATCATCGGACAGCATACCTACAAGGACACCGGCATTTTCCAAGTCATACTGCGTATAACCAACGAACAAGGCTGTACGTTCGACATTCCGGTGCAGAACATCCCGGTCGGCATGCCGCCCCTCAATGTCTGGAAATTCGACGATCCGGGCACCAAATGTATCAATGACTTTTTTATTAATGTAGAGGCTCTGGACTCCATGTGTCTGGACTCCATCATCCGAGGGGGACAATTTTACGGATTTGACACCATCCCCTGCGCCGGATGCTACGCCAACTCCTGGAGCTGGTTAGACCCCATGGGCAACCCCATCGGCAACGGCAAGCAGACCACCTTGAGCGGCAAGTCCTTCGGCTCGGTCGGACCGGTCGCATGGTCGCTGTCACCCAGCCACAACCAATGCACGGGTAAAGGCCCCGACACAAGCAACATCGGATACATCTGCCCGCCTGCGGCAAAAATCACTTACCCCATGAAACACCCCATGACCCAGCAGGATCCCTACTACTGCGACTATCCCACCATCACCTGTGTGGACGGCACGCAGGGCGCATGCGGATGGCTGTGGCATTTCGGCAACGACAGCATGGGCACCAACGGCGTTTGGTGGGGCGGCGACACCAGCCACCAGCAGAACCCCACTTACGCCTACAAACCTGGGCCTTACGTCTACCGTGCCTATCCCATCAGAGGGCATGAGGATGTCAGCGCCAACAACACCAGCGTGAACATCCGCCTGTGGGTGTATAACAACGACACCGATTCCACGAGCGCGAACTTCAACCCCTGCGGCTACTGCGAAGACTCCGCCAACCAGCTCATATTCATTTCTGTATCCAATCCGAAACTCGTGGCAACCAATACGGACTCCACGACCATGAGCGAATTGTGCCAAAAGGACGAAGTGCTGCTCTGGGACTCTTCCGAATGCAACACCCAGCTGATTTTCTGGGGCGTGTATATCGTGGACAGCATACGTAAAACCATGGTGCCCCTGCAAGGCCCCTGCCCCATCTTCACGCACAAATTAGACACTATGGCCAACGGGGAGCAAAAGGTGACCAACATGACCCACCCCTACCGCCACAAGTTTGACGAATACGGGGTTTATTACATCTATTTAGTGGATACCTGCCAATTGGGCTGCGGCATGAACGGGGTCTATGTCGGACTGGCCGACACCAAGTACGTGCGCGACACCATCACCTACCCCACTCCGCCGCCCTTTGAAGCGCGTATAGACACCCTTCGTCTGGTCATCAACCCGAGGAGTATCCCGAATGTGACCGTGCCTCCGAAAGGCTGCGCAGGCGACTCCATACAGTTCTTTGACGCGAGCTACACCGACGAGCCTTTCGATGACTACGAAATCATCAAATACTTGTGGAGCTCCGGCGGACGCACCGACACCGCCAAGGATCCCTACTTCGTCTACAACGCGGGCGGTACGTTTGACGTGTCGCTGAAAGTGACCAACGAGAAGAACTGCGACAGTACCAAGGTCTTCCAGCGGAAAATCTCCGTCTACGCGGTGAACGCCTCCTGGACGCTGGCCAACGGAAAATACGAGGCATGCAACAAATCCCAGGTCGCTTTCCGAAGCAATGTGAACTCCTACCCCGCTTCCCGCACCCTCAAATACGAATGGGACTTCAACTACGGGAAAAAGCTGTTCCACACTTCGAGACGAAGCTATTCGAGGAACGCCGTCGCCGCCTTTGACGTGGATTCCACCATGTTCGTGAAAATCCTGCTGACAGTGACGGATACGGTGACCGGGTGCAAGAGCATCTACCTCGACTCCATTCTGATCCGCAAACCCATCGCGGAATTCACCTCTCCTGACCACACGGCGGCCTGTCCGGAATTGCAGGCTCCCTTCGTGGATCAGTCCTACGTGAGCTCTTCGTTCGGCAACACCAAGATAGAGAAGTGGGAATGGTTCTTTGAGGACAAGAAGGACACCGCCTACTCCACCTACCAGAACCCGACGCACATCTACACCTATGCGGGCTCCTTCGATGTGACCTTAGTGGTTACGGACGACTACGGCTGCACGGACACCAACTACAAACCCAAGTATGTGAACTTAGACGGCCCCTATGGCGAACTGACCATGGACACCCTGTCCGGTTGCGCGCCCTTCGCGGTACAGTTCAAATTCGCCGTGACCAACGCCGACACCTTGAAGCTCTATCCTGGCGACGGTAACGTGCGTGTGATTTCCAACCGCACCCAAATGCAGATGCCGTTGCGCCACACCTACCAGACTGCCGGCCGTTTCATTCCGGTTATCCAGCTGATCAAATGGGTGACGTACAAGGATTCACTCGGAAACACCCAGCGCATCAAGTGCACCCGCGCCTTCGTCAGCAAGGACACTGTTTGGGTGATTGACCTGAACCCTTGGTTCGAAATCAAGGATTTGTACTGCCAAGGCGTTCCTATCACCTTCAAGAACCTGACCGACACCTTGCACGACAACTTGAAGCCGCACGATTTGATTGCGATTGACTCCCTGTACTGGTCCTTCGGCAACAACACCTTCGACTCCATCAACTTCAACGGAGTCACCCAGTACGATTCCGCAGGCACCTTCAATGTGAACCTGTGGGCGAAAGCCAAGACCTGCTACAAGTCAACCACACGGCAAATCAAGGTTATGGAGTTCCCGGACATCGTCTTCACCCACGGCGATACCTCCGCTTGCGTTTCCTTGGATGTGGAATTCAAGGCCAACAACCTGAACGGAGAGGAGACCCAATTCGACTGGACCTTCAGCGACGGAGTGACCGGTTCGGGCAACCCCATCAAGCGGAACTTCAACCTGACCGGTACCTATCCTTACGAAATGTTAGTCACCTTCTCCCCGGAGAACTGCTACAAGACCTATTATGACACGGTGATGATCAACGCCTGGATTCCGCCGGTGGCCGACTTCTCCGTGGCCGACGAGGAAGGCACGGACCTGACCGACGCCGCCAATGGCATCGCAGCCCGCGCCACCGCCTATTACAAAGACCTGAGCACCGTCACGCCCAACAACGGCAAACTGGTCAAATGGTTGTGGGAGTTCGGCGACGATAAGAAAGACAGTGTGTTGAGCCCGAAAACCGTGGGTGACATCACGCACGCCTACACTACCACCTCCGGTTACGTGGACGTGACCCTCACCATTACCGACGAATACGGCTGCATGGACACCGTGACCCATAAGATGCTGATTCTGGAAAGCCTGAAATTCCCGAATGTGTTCTCGCCCAACGAAGACGGCATCAACGACGTGTTCGCTCCTTCGGAGGACGGCGGTTACTTCATCTTCCTGGAAATGATTATCTACAACCGTTGGGGCGAACGGGTGTGGAGAAGAGCCTGCGAAGACGTTCAGGGCGGCAACAAGGAATGCCCGAACTACGAGGATCCCGACTTCTGGTGGAACGGTAAGAACTCCATGGGCTCCGATGTGTCCGAAGGCGTGTACTACTGGGTGCTGAAAGCCCGTCCCATGTCGGAAAGCGGTGATATCATACTCAACGGAAGTGTCACCCTTGTCCGGTAAACGGAAACACACCAACCGAAACAAAAACGTCCGATGCCTGTCGGACGTTTTTGTTTACCCTTACACAAGCATGCTATGAAAAAAAGACTTGGACTTTTCTGCCTGTGCCTCTTTTCCATGAGCCTGAACGCACAGTCCTACAAAGGATTCGACTTCTTTTTCAACGGGGGCATGTACAAAGGCCACGCCTACCACGCCACCTACTACAACGGCGCTAACGAGGAGATTAACATCCAACGGATTTTGGGAAACAAAATCCTGAAAGACCAGATTGACCAGCTGGTTGCGGAAAAGGCGGGCGTGACCATGGACAGCAAAGGCGTGTTTTTGGAGGAGCTTCCGCAGAAAATGCACTACGACTGGTGCTTCCAGTTCGGTGGGGGGTTCGCCTACCGCATCACGCCCAACCTTGCCCTGACCGGAACCTTTGGGCAAGTGAAGCTGCGTGCCGCCGGGACGGCCGTTTTCGGCTACAACAAGGGCGTCATCGGGAACCAAAGCAGGGATTACCTCAACTACCCCCTCATCGGCAAGGAGAGACGGAGTTTTCTAGACATCGGCATACGCTACACCCAGCCCTCGGAAACCTCCTTCAGCTGGTTTTACGAAGGCTCCCTCCAACTGAACAACGTCAAGGTGGAAAACGCGGATTTGGTGGTGGAAGGCGAATCTTTCACCATGATAGACTATTACGGCGGCGCGAACTACGACCCCACCGTCACCCAAATCAAAATAGACCCCATGTTGGGCGGCACGGGCTTCGGCGCATCCGCCTGCATCGGCTTGCAGATGAAAATCAACCAATGGGCCTTTCTGGCCCCTTACGTGCAATGCCAGTACAGCCGCATCCATTTAGGCAGCTACCTGGAAGCCAAACCCGACTACATCTTGGGCGTGCGCATTTTACTGAAAGACTACGTGTTTGCATAAATCCGCCTTCTTTTACGCTTGCGTCCGCAGGGAAGGAAGTTTCCGCTACAATTGCGAGAAGTTGATTTTCAGGCTTAAACCGGATTCTATCTTCAAGTTCTTGTAGGCGGAGGACAAGGCCGGTGTGTTCAAGGTGTGCTCGTAGAAGGCCGCGATGGAGATTTGCTTTGTCAGCTGGTATTCTGCGGTGAAATCGATGTAAAGCAGCTTCTGTCCGGCGGACACCTGATCAAGCGCCTCCTCTATCTTGCGCAATATGGTTTTGTTGTCACGCAGAGAAACACTGACATTCAAGACCAAATCCGCTATGCTCTGTTTGTGCACCCCGGCAAAATTGTAGGTCACCTTCAAGTCCTTGAAACGGTAGCCCGCCCCTATCTGGAATTCGTTGTTGGTGTTTTCCGTAATCTGGAAGGCCGCGGTGCTCAAGGTCACGGTGCGGGATTTTTTCCAGGAAGTCTTGAACTGGAAATTGTTTCGCATCTTCACATCCACCCCGATGATGGGATTCATGTTCTCGGTCAGGGACATTTGACCGAACTCATACTGGGAGATGAAGTTGTTCAAAGCGTCCCGCATGCTTTGGAGGCTGCCCTCCGATTCGCTGTAAGCCAGGTTGGTGGCATAGGATCCGATTTGGTACACACAGGTGTAGGCGTGGCTCAGGGTCACGTTCTGGAAAATCTTGTCCAAACCCGGAATCCGGGAGATTCCCGTGTAATTGACATTCCAGTTGGGCAAAGGAATGGCCAGGAAAGGCGAGGCCAAGGAAATATCCGAAGCTTCCTTGCCCAAATAGGCGGAAAGGAAGGCATAGCTCAACACGTCCTGACTGGAGGAGCCGTAACCATCCGGAAAGTCCCCGTCTCCCCGCGTGTAGAAAAGCTGTTCAGCTTCCCGATGCGAAGCCAGGCGGTCGGCAATGACCAGACGGTTGTCCTTGAACTGGCGGAAGACCGCATTGGAGTGATCCGCGCCGTTTTTCACGAAAAAGGTGGAAAGCCCTATGGTGGTGATGGAGAAATTGCCGGTGCGCCGCGCCGTATAGCTCCCGTAGGTTCCGGTCAGGCTGTCGTAGAGATAGTTGTACTGGTACATGTTGCTGTACACCCGGTTGCCCGTCACTCGGATACGGAAATCCTTCATGGGCTCCATGCTTACTTGGTACTGCATGTTGGTGTTTTTCCGCTGCTGGAAGGGGTCGTTCAGCATGGAGGAAGTGGTCAGCCATCCGTTCTGCATGCCCATGGACGCGATGTCCGACTGCTGCCCGAACACAAAGAGGAATCCGGGCGCATAGGCGTTCTGGAAGGACATGCCCAGCGCGTCCGGTTCAAACATGAAGCCGGGAAGCATGGTGGCATTGCCTTCGGTATAGGAAAACGTGACGTTTTTCAACAGCATGGCTAAACGCAAGAAATTATCCAACACCTCTTTCCCTATATTGGGAGGAAGTTTGGGATTGGTTTTCAAGGAGTCCTTTTTGGCATTGGCCAGCAACTGCTTCTGCGCCTCCTGCTTCGATTTGAGAATGGGCTTGTCTTTCAGGCTGCTGCCGAAAGTACCCCGGTTCACCTTCTGCAAATACTTGGATTTGTTGTACAAATTGGTGAAATTAGCCGTCAGGCTGAACTGCTTGTTGTTGGAATTCTCCACGTCATTGCCCACGAAACTGACCGCCGGCGCGGCGGATGTCCAAGAATATTTTGATCCGTAACGCACAGAGGACGTGATCCATTGCAGTCCAGGAAGCTTATTGATCGGCAGCTGATAGGTCAGGTTGAAGGTCTGGTCGTACTTGTTCATGCGCCCCAAGGAAAGCACATTGGTCCAGATGGAATCCTTTTTTTCGCGGTTGTCGATGCGGCCCTGGGGTTCGTCCACCACGGCTTCCGCCTGCGCGGAAAACGTCATTTTCAACGCCTGCGTCAAATCCCAGCCCAATTCATAATCCCTTGACCATTCGATATTTTTGGTAAACATGGGATCCGTGATGATGATGCCTGAGCTGCGGTTGCGCAACTTGCTCTCATTGTAGGTGCGGTACATCTCCGAAGTGAAGGAGAAGTTCTTGGGCAGCAGGTAGAAATTGAAATCCGTAATCAGTTTCAGGGACTTGCTCTTTGAGAGATTGGCGAAAGGCTTGTGGTTCTTCGGATTCGGGGAGAAGGTATAGCCCACAATGCCTTTGTGCGTGTGCTGGTCGTCGTACTCGTAGTCCTCGTCGCGGCGGCGCTCCTGGGTATAGGCGTAGGTGAGGTAAAAGTTCTCTATGTCCCAGGGTCGGATTTTGTCCTTCCCCTCCCCTCTGTTTTTCCGCAAATTGACGATGTTGAAGTTCTGGCGGGTCACCAAGTCCACGTTCTGGGTGCGTATGGAGTCCTTCTCGGCCTGGGTCCTGTAGGTTTTCAAATCCTGCTTGAGCTTGACATCGGGGTTGAGGGTGTTGAACTCGGGAGTGGCCGCATTGCGGGAATAATCGTAATGCATGGGGATACTGACGTTCCATTTCTGCGGAAGCAGCTTGCCCATTTCCAGATTGGTGGCCAGACTCAAAGCCGTGGTGGTCTCATCCTGACGGCCGTATGTGGTGGACTCCAAGGCTCCGAAACCGGCGGTCCGTATGCAGGCGGCGGCGGAAACGTCTCCCAAGTCCGCCAAATCCACCGTCATATTGCCGCGTGCCGCCCAACCGGACGACTCGTCGAAATCGCCCAGACGCAACTCGTTCACCCAGACCTCCGCCGACTTGGGAAGCATGTCGTCGTCATCGTGCAGCGACTGTTTTCTGGGATTGCGCAAACCCATCAGAATCACATTGACATCGGCCAGGTTAGGATTTCCCTTCACGTAAATCATGCGGTCGTCCTCGGGAACGCCATAACGCTGATTGACCGGATAGGAGGCCCCGTTGCGGTTGGCGATGTTACGCTCCTGCTTGGCGTCTATCAGGTGCTGCAAACGGATGTAGATGTTGTTGTCGGAAGGCCATATCTGCGCCGTGTCGGTAGTGTACCAAGGCGTGTAACGCAGCGGCACCTCGTATTCGTAATAGTTGTTGGTGGCATCGGTTCCCAAACGGATGAAAAAGGTCATATCCTTGGGGCGGTTCTGGTCGGAAGCCTCCACATGCTCCGCATGGAGATAAAAACGGAGGGAGCCGAAACGGCGCAGGTCGTAGGTGCAGTTCTTGTAAACCGCACGGGCATCACCGTCCATCAGATTCAGGGCTTTCAGCACCAGGCTCTGCTCGTTCAATTCGGCCACGTTGCTGGTCGTGGTGTACTGTTTCTCACGGGAGACACCGCCGGGCATGCGGTAGGGCACCGGCTCCCGGTAATAGTTCTCCTCTAAGTTCAGCGTGGAGACAGAGAAATTGCTGTTGCCTTCGGTGATGCCGCCCGAAGGGTAATCGCCGTTCTCCTTCAAATCATCGGTACAGGTGCGCCAGTCGCCGCGCACCAGCTCCAAGGTCGCGAAACGCAGAATCACCGGATCGCTGAAGCCTTTCAGGAACATACGCATGAAGCGGATGGAAGAGAAATCGTGCAGGTTGCCGATGACCGCATCCGGCGACTTCACCGGCACCTTGAACTGGTACCATTTCACCGAGACCACCGAGCCGTTGTCCAACTGCACATTAGGGTTCTCCATCACATCCGTGATGTAGCTCTCGCCGATTTTCATCTTGTCCGGAGAAAGATGAATCACATACTGGTAATAGCGTTCGTCCTCGTTGAGGGTGTTGTCGTTGTTGATGTCCTCCATGTTCGGCAGCGAAGAGGACTGGGTCGGATAGGACTCCGGATTGTCCGCATCGGTCGGGGAGTTGCCTTCCGGATTGTTGAAATATTTGTAGCGCTGGGTGATTTTCACGTCCTGTGCGTCATAGTCCGAACCCCGGAAATAATGGTAGTCGTCGGCGGAGGGGTCCGCCTCGAAAGCCGCGTAGACCGAAGGGGTGAGTATGTTTTTGACCGCAGCCAGATAATTGGCGTAGTGGGTTTTCTCCATTTCGTTGTGCAGGCCGTCGTAACCCACATCCTGGTACTTGCGGGAAGAGACCTCCGTGGAAAAGGCGGAGACGATGGACTGCCCCACTGGAACGCGTCCCCAAATCGTGGTGTCCACCCCGCTGCTTCCGCCGTCGGCAGGCAAGCCGTGCTCAAAGGATTTGCGCCCGTCGCGTAGAATGTCCTCCGAAATGTCGCCGAGGTTGATGTAGAGCTGGCCGCCGGAATGAGTGGGGTTCTCGTAAAAGGGGTCCATCATCCAGAACTCTATGTACTCCACATTGCTGACTTCGAAATTCGTGTTGTCCAAGCGGCGCATGATACCGCCCCATCGGCTGGACGGGTCTTTCAGGCTGCCGTCCGGGTTCAGACCGGAGGAAACACCCGGAACACCGTATGTGTCAAAGTTATACGGTCCGCGCTCCGAAGGATAGAAAGCCAAGTTGAAAATCGAGAGGTAAGGGTCCTCGCTGGTCGCGTCCACGCTGCGGTACGGGAAGACCTCCTTGATAAGGACCCGGCGGGCGTACATGTCGGACTTGTCCGCGGAAGTGATGTTGTCGGGCGTACTGCTGCTGCTGTTATGGAAGAGCGGATCGATGATGTACCAGGAAGTCAGGGCGCGGTTGAAGCCGTATTGCAGCCCCGTGCCAATGGCCGCTTCGGGAAACATGCCGGAACGGGTCTGGTTCTGGGGCGTGGACGCCAGATGCCACATCCCGACGGTAGTCAGGTTGGTAGTGGTCTGGGCAGCCTCAAAATCATCGATATAGAGCGCGGCGGACTCCTTTTTCCCTATGCTGCGCGAATAGCCCGGCAGGAACTGGGCGAACTCCCCGTCAAACTTGAGGGTGGAAGCCTGTTTGGAGCTGTAGTTCGGCAGGTAGTTCAGCCAATTGGTGACCGCCTGTGTCTCTTTTTGGAAAGTGGTGTTAAAGCCCCAAATGGTGTTGTTGATGGGCTCCTCCCCGAAATTCACCTTGAAGGTTTCGGAACGCTCGCTCAGGTTCAGCAGCGTGGCCCCCACCAGAAAATGCTTGTTGATGCTGTAATCCGCATGCAGGCCCACCATGGTCTGGGTGGTTCCCAAGGAATTTTCGCTTTCCACGGAAACTGTGATGGGGGTGCCGGACTGCAAATAGTTCTCGTTGATGATGCGCACCGTTCCGGCGGTGTAATCCACCGTATAGTCAATGCCTTCGGAAAGCACGATACCGCCCGCCAGCACCGTCACCGAACCTTCGGAGACATTATATGCCCCCAAAGAAATGTCCGCCCCGTAGGAGGATTTGTAGCGTCCCTCCAAATAGAATTTGTTGCGGTTGGAATACTGCTGCGCCAAGGTCTTTGTCAAGGAATACAAGGAGTCGAAGGCGTAGAGGTCGCCCGCTCCCGGACTGTTTTTCAAAGCTTCCCGCAAATCCTTTCCGAAAGGTTCGGGCGTGGGGAAGAAAATCTTTCCGGACTCGGCCTGTATGGTTCCGCCCTCGGTGGCCGCGCGGTCAATAAAATCGAACACACCGTCGGGGTATTCGGCCTGCTGGCTGTTCAAACGGTCCAGCCCCATGATACGGATCAGGGAAACGCCCTGCAAAGCCTCCTCCACATTGGTGAAATAACCCTTCCCGACCCCGTCGTCCTCGCCCTTGTACAGCACGTTCAGGCGAAAATCCTCGTTCGACACCTGGTAAGCGCCCAAGGAATAGACGTTTTTCATCATCAGTTTCCACAAGGGAATCTGGGTGTTCACGGAAGTGCTGCGCAATAATTTGACAATCAGACAGCCCGGAGCCACCACTTCATTGGAGAACTGTCCGACCTGATACACATTGGGGTCGCCCGCCACGGTGTACTGGAAAGCCACTGCCAGCACCTGGTCGGAGTTCAGGCGGGTGTTCAGGGAAATGAAACCCAGTTTGGGGTTGAAGGTGTATTCGTTGGAAGTCAGCAGCCGGGCCAATTCGATTTTTTCGAAATCCACCCCGGAGGTCATGCCGCCGCGATAGGTTTTCAAATAGGTGGAGACCTCACTGCTGTTGCGCATTTTGCTGTAGTCTATGCCTTGCAGGAAATCGTTGGCGTTGCTGTCCGGATACGGCCCCTGGTTGGTGGAACGGATACGGTTGTTGTAGGGCTTGTCCTCACCCAAATCCGCAATGGCGATAATGTTGCGGTTCTGATCGACGGCCGAACCGATGTTGGTTTTCCACACCTCGATGCGGGTGATGGTGATGCGGGAATTGATCAGCGGAAGGGTTTTCATGGCTTCCGCGTAATGCTCATAGAAATACTGGGCGATGAAGAAGTGCTTGTCCTCCTCGTAATCGTCCGCCTTGAACTCGTATTCCGTGTATTCGGAGCCGTTCTCCAACTGAATCTGGCGTTTGTCGCCCTTTTTCTGGGAAACCACCGTGGTCAGCATCAGCTTGCCGAATTGCGTCTGCGCCTTGACACCGAACAAGTTCTGGGAGCCTTCTATCAAAGTGCTGGTCAATGGCATGGAAATGTTACCGAACTCCAGCAGCTTGATAATTTCGTCCTCCTTGCCCTCGTAGTTCAGCTTGAATTTGTTCTCATCCAAAAGGGAAATCTGTTTCGACTTGAAATTCATGTCGTAATGTATCTTATCCCCTATGCTCGCCTTCAAACTGAGCTGAATGTCCTCGTCAAAATCGAAACGGGTCTGGCGACGCTGGTTCACCGCCAGGTTTTTGTTGTCGGTCTTGTTGTGCTCTATCCCGAAACGCAGTTCGATGGAACCGGTCGGCCGAATGTCGATGTTGCTGCTGCCGAAATGTCCTCAAACACCTCGCCGGGAACACGGATCTGCGGCAACAGGCCGCGTTTGCCCGTATCCGCCTTGCCGACGCCCGCACGCTCCCGCCAATAAGATTGCAAAGCCGCGTCCATGTCGTAATGCAGGTATTCCCCCACCGTCATTTCCGTGGGAGGGCCATAGTCGAAAGAGCCGATTTTCCGCTGGAACTGGTAGGTGTTGGTCGCCGGATCGTACACCACCGAAGTGCTCACGTTTTTCGGGTCCTTCAGCTGCAAGGGATGCGCCGTCTTCCGGTCCATGGGATTGGTGGAGATACCCCGGACAGCCACCCTCGGCTTGGGGGTGACGGGCGAATCCACAGCCGTGACCGCCGCCCTCGGACGCAACGCGACCTCCGTTCCGGCATGCGGCTGCGGAAGGGACACAGGGAACCACCGGCCGAGCAAGCAGGAGAAAAGAAAAGCGATGATGTATGAATCCAGTAGCTTTCTCACTCGTCAGAACTATAATATTTTCAAGGCCAAACGGATAATATCCTCCACCGCCTTGCCCGCCCCGCCGTCTTTCAGCGCCTGCTGCACGGCTTTGGAGGCTGCCGGTTTCGGAAATCCCAATTGGACCAATGCAGATAACGCCTCTTCGGCGGCTTTATTGCCCGCCCCTGCATTATTCTCCGGAAGCACCGGCGCCATCTTTCCTATTTTCTCTTTCAGCTCCACCACCACCCTCTGGGCGGTTTTAGCACCTATACCTTTGATTGACTGTACAGTATCCACATTCCCGGAAGCAATGTGCCCGGCCAGTTCCTCCGGAGGGAAAGCGGACAGCATCATGCGGGCCGTACCCGCGCCAATGCCGGAAACCGAAATCAGCAGGCGGAACAGCTCCCTTTCGTAAGCGGTGGCGAAACCGAAAAGGGAATGGGCATTCTCCTTGATTTGCAGATGGGTGAACAGCTTGCACTTCGACGAGACCTCCGGCAGACCGCCGTAGGTGTGCAGCGAAATGGCAATCATAAAACCCACGCCGCCACAATCCAGCACGGCGTAAGTGGGTGTTTTTTCGACTAAAATTCCTTCAATGTGCGTAATCATAGGCTTTTGGAAACTTCAGCTTCATACTCGGGCTCCACGTAGGCCCTTTGCTTCTCCTCATCGAAATATTTGATGTAACAGCGTTTGCGCTTGTTCTGCACATGGCGGTACTGTTTCCAGTTGCTGATGGCCTTCTGGTTGTTTTCTAACATGCCGGTGGTGTCCACCGTCACCATCCCATACTTCACCATCACCGGATAGGTCTCGGCTATCAGCAGGCTGGTCACGCCTTTGGGCTGGTATTCGGGCAGCACGCCGGTCAGGAACAAATCAATGGTGTCGTTCCGCTTGCGGCTGCGGAGAATGGCAGGCAGTCCGCGAAGCAGGCAGCCGTTGGCCTTGCGCAATGCGCGGCTCAGCGAAGGCACCGGAATGATGGCGCCCACCAGCTCCCCTTCCGCATTCCGCACCACGTGCACGAACTCAGGGTTAATCACGGAAAGGTAGGTTTGCAGCAGGTAGTCAATCTGCGCGTCGTCGAAGGCGATGAACGAAAACAGCTCGTCAAACGCGGTGTTGAACACGCGGAAAAACTCCTTGCCGCAGGCCCGCATCTGCTCCCGGCTCCGCATACGTTCCACCGTCAGTTCGTAGCGTTCTTTCACCAACTGGGCAAGCCGCACCGCCTTCGCCGGAACTTCCGGATCCAGAAAGAGGTTGAATTCCACCCAGTCCAACAGTTTTTTATAGCCCAAACGGGCGAAATGCTCCTTGTAATAAGGCAAATGGTAGACCGAAGCCACCGATGCAGACTGGTCGAAACCTTCGACAAGCAAGGCCTGGGTGTCCACATTGGAAAAGCCCAAAGGCCCGACCACGGCCTCCATCCCCTTGGCGCGTATCCAGTTTTCAGCGGTGCGGAACAGCGCATCCGCCACCTCCGCATCGTCAATGAACTCCGGACGGGTGATGCGTCCGTACTTTTCGCCGGTCTTGGCGTTATAACGGTGATGAATGATGGCGCCGATGCGCCCCACCACCTTCCCATCCTTGAGGGCTATCCAGAAACAGGTGTCACAGCCGTTGAAAAAAGGGTTGGCCTCCGGATCCAGATTCTTCATTTCGGAAGCCACCAAAGGCGGCACCCAATACGGATTGTTTTTGTAAATGGCAAAAGGCAGCCTGACAAACGCCTTACGGTCTTTTTTTGTTTTAACTTCTCTGATTTCCAACATAGTATACTATTGTTGCCGGTATTGCATCACTTCGTCACGCATGAAAGAGATGCTGATGCCCGCCTGACGGAACATCTCCTCGCTCTCGGCCCCGGCGTGGTACTTGCATTCACACACCACCCTGCGGATACCGCAGTTGATGATCATCATGGCACAGGTGCGGCACGGGGTCATGCGACAATACAGCGTCGCCCCCTCCAAGGAAATGCCCCTGCGGGCGGCCTGGCAGATGGCGTTCTGCTCCGCATGGACCGTCCGGGTGCAATGGGTGGTCACCGTACCGTCCTCATGCACCATCTGTTTCAACTGATGCCCCACCTCGTCGCAATGCGGCATGCCCACGGGAGAACCCACGTAGCCGGTCACCAGAATCTGCCTGTCTTTCACCACGACGCAGCCGCTCCGCCCCCGGTCGCAAGTGGCCCGCTTGGCGACGGTGTTGGCAATCTCCATGAAATATTCGTCCCAGCTCGGACGGACATAGGGGTTCACCGGTGCGGCGTCCTGCGCCTCGATTTCCGCCATGACGGCATCCACGCGGGCAAACAAGGCCTCCTTGTCGCTGTCGTTACGGAACACATGGTCTGCCAGCTGAATGCATCGCTCCAAATTCTGGCGGTTGGGGTCCTTGGTGGAGAACTCCCGTGCCTCGTTGGCGAGAAAAGTTTCGTAGTCCACGTGATCCGTCTCCGAATTCCGCAGACGGATGCGGTCGTAGCGCAAACGCGCGTCGGCATCCACGGCAAACAGATGGAAATGCGGCTTGAGACGCAGGGAAAGGATCTCCCCTTCCGTCCGAATGCTTTCAATCACAGCGTCTTTACCCTCATGCAAGGCTTTCTTGTACAGCTCGTCCGCGATAAAGGAAGGCGAGTGTGCCGCCCGGAGCGCATTGCCCACCGCCGTCATGGAATCCCGGTTCTCCGGCATGCCCGCCTTGCGGATGATTTCCAGCAGGTATTCCCGCACCGAATAATGGCGGAAACCGCGCTTTTGCACCAAATACTCCACTATGGTACCTTTTCCGGAGCCTATCGTTCCCGTTATGCCTATTATAATCATCTTTTCTTCAATTGTTTATATTTTTCTTCGCCCTTGTCATCAAGGTCGGGCGAATCATGCAAAGATAATCAAAAAATCACCACTTTTCCCCCTTGTCCGATGAAATCTGCACACGGATTTCAGGCAGGCCGCCGCTTTCCCGATTTTTCCTCAAAAGAAAGAAGTGCGGAGGCAAAAAAGCCAAAAACCGGCCAATATTCTTCCCAAAACGCAAAAAATAGGAATAAAAGTGTTACTTTTGCAGTTTCGGATTTTTGACATTAAAAACAGCATACCCATGAATTACACCGAAGACGAAAACACTTTCCCGGAAACTCCCAATGAAAGCCTTCCGGAGCGCGCCCCCGAAGAGGGCAGGCCTGGCTGGCTGATTTTCCTTTGCATCCTGACCTTTATCGGAAGCGGATTGAGCTGCATCGGCTATTTCTTTTTCACGGCTTTCTACGCCTACCTTCCCGACATTTTTGAAAACACCCGGGAAATGATGGAGCAATACGGGGCTTCTGCGGAAAGCGCAGCCGCCATGGCCCTGCAACCCAAAGCCTACTACCTGCTGCTGACACTGCTGTTCGCCGCCTCCGTGACGGGTGCCGCACTGATGCTCGCCCTGCGGAAAATCGGGTTTCATCTGTACACGATTGCACAGGCCTGTCTGCTCGTCGTTCCCGTGCTGTTCGTCCACCAGGCGTTCAGTTTTGGCGACCTGCTGTTCACCTTCGCCTTTGTCACCCTTTACGCCACCTTCCTTAAACAAATGCACTGATGGAAGCTTTCCGGAAACAAGTGCGGGAAGCCTTTCCCCTACTGCAGCGGCAGGTGCACGGCAAGCCCCTCGCCTACTTCGACAACGCCGCCACCACCCAGAAACCCCAAGCCGTGCTGGACGCCGTGGACAACTACTACCGCCAGACCAACAGCAACGTGCACCGGGGAGTGCATGCGCTGAGCCAGGAGGCCACCGAAGCCTATGAACAGGCGCGGAAAACGGTGCAAAACTTCCTCCACGCGGCGCACAGCCACGAAATCATTTTCACCCGAGGCACCACCGAAGCCGTTAATTTAGTGGCGCAAGGCTTCGGGAAAAGCGTGTTTCAGGAGGGCGACGAAATCATTTGCAGCGTCATGGAGCACCATTCCAACATCGTGCCCTGGCAGCTGGCCGGTGCGGACAAAAAGCTCCGCATCCGTGTCATTCCCGTCAATGAGCGGGGGGAAGCGGACATGGAAAGCTACGCCTCCCTCTTCAACGAGAAGACCAAATTAGTCGCGATTACACAGGCTTCCAACGTTTTGGGAAGCATCACCCCTTTGAAGGAAATCATCCGCATCGCCCACAGCCACAGCGTGCCGGTATTGGCAGACGGGGCGCAGGGCGTCAAATGCTGCCTCACCGACGTGCAGGAGCTGGACTGCGACTTCTATTGTTTTTCCGGACATAAAATCTACGCGCCCATGGGCATAGGCGTCCTTTACGGCAAGGAGAAATGGTTGGAGAAACTGCCTCCCTACCAAGGCGGCGGCGACATGATACAGCATGTGGGCTTTGACAAGACCACCTTCAACAGCCTGCCTTTCAAATTCGAAGCAGGCACCCCCAACGTGGCCGGAGCCATCGGTTTGCAGGCCGCGCTGCAATGGGTGGAAAATATTGGACAGGAAAAACTTATCCGTGCGGAAGAGGAACTGACCGCCTATGCCACCAAACAGCTGCAACAACTGCCGGGACTCCGGATTTGGGGCACCTCCGCCCGTAAAGCGGCCGTCATTTCCTTTACGCTTGGCCATCACCACCCCACCGATGTGGGCACCCTCATCGACTTCATGGGCATCGCCGTCCGGACGGGACACCACTGCTGCCAGCCCCTGATGGACGTGCTGGGCATTCCGGGCACCGTCCGCGCCTCGTTCGCGGCCTACAACACCCAAGAGGAAACCGACCGCATGCTATCCGCTTTGCAGACCGCGCAACAAATGCTGGGTTAAGGCTATACGCCCCTTTTTCCGACGCTACGGATGTTTTCCATCAGCTTTTCGTACCCTATCCGCTGGAGTACGGAATCCGCAAAATACCGTTCGAAATCCGCCGCGCTCAAGGACTGCCAGTCTGCGTCCGTCCAATGGACCCAAGGTGGGGTTTGCAGAAATTCAGCCACTTGTGTAACAGGAGCGTTTTGGTTGTAGGGGCAGGCGTTCTGGCAGGCGTCGCAACCGAACACGGCCGCACCCTGCACTTCCTGCATCTCCGCCGGAAGCGACAGGTTTTTCCGTTCTATGGTCTGATAGGAAAGGCAGCGGCGTGCGTCCAAGGTGCCTGTTCCCGACAAAGCGCCCGCCGGGCAAGCCTCCACGCAGGCGTTGCAGGAGCCGCAAGCGTTGGCCACCGGCGCATCGGAGTGCAGCGACAGGGAAGTGAACACCTCCCCTATGAAAAACTTGCTGCCCTGTTCCGTCACCAAAAGCGAGTTTTTACCGCGCCAACCCAAACCGGCCCGCCGCGCCAATGCCTTTTCCAGCACCGGCGCCGTGTCCACACAGCAGCGCGTCCGCACGCCTTCGCCCAAGGTCCGCACAAACTGCGCCAAGGCGTGCAGCTTCTCCCGCATCACCCGGTGGTAATCGCAGCCCCAGGCGTATTCCGCCACGCGATAGGAGGAAAGGGAGGAAAAATCCCGCTCCGGACGGTGGTAATTAAGCAGTAACACCACGACATGGGTACAGCCCTCCGCCAGGAGCGAAGGATGGAAACGGATGTCCGTATAACGCTCCAAATAAGCCATATCGGCCTGACAGCCTTCGGAAAGCCACCGCTCGAAAAGCGTCTGCTCCCGTTGCAAATCGGAACAATCGGTGAAACCGCAAGCGGAAAAGCCGAGTTCCTGCGCCTTTTTCCGTATGGCGGATTCCATCCGTCAGTTGCCCATGATTTTGAACTCTGTGCGGCGGTTCAGGGCACGGCCCTCCGGTGTGTCGTTGGTCGCCACCGGCTGCTCGAAGCCGTAACCCTTGTAGCGGATGCGCTCCGCCTTGACCCCCTGGGCCACCAAGTAGTCATACACCGCTTTGGCGCGGTTGCGTGACAAGGTCAGGTTATGCTCCCGGCTGCCCTGGTTGTCCGTGTGTCCGCCGATTTCCACGCGCAGTTTCGGATTGGCCTTCATCAGCTCGACCAGCTTGGCCAGCTCCAATTCCGACTCCTTTTTCAGCACCGACTTGTCCGTGTCGAAAAAGACGTTGTTCAGCACCACGCTCCGGCCCGCTTCGATGGGATTCATGTAAATGTCTTTGTGGTAGGGTTTCAGCTGGTAGGAGGAATCCAAGGTGAAATTGGCCGAATAGAACAGGAAATTCGGATGGCTGGCATGCAAGGCATAAGTCCCGTTGGAGGGGATGCACACTAAAAATTCACCGGTTTCCGGATCGGACTCAGACAGCACCTTCTCCGCGCCCGTCTCCAAATCCATCACCCGGAATTTGGCGCAGAGCACGGAAGAATCCTTTGCGTTGAAAATACGGCCTTTCAGATAAGTGACCGGCTGGGGGCGCATTTTTTCCGGCAGCTCGAACCAGTAGATGTCCATTTTTCCGAAACCGCCCTTCTTGTTGGAGGCCACGTAACCGCGTGTACCTCTGGCATTCACCACAATATTCGATTCGTCCGCCGAAGTATTGATGGGATAACCCATATTGACAGGCGTGTTCCAAGTCCCGTTGGTGTTCTGCAAGCTGTAGAACAAATCCTGCCCGCCCATGCCCGGATGCCCGGTCGAAGCGAAGTACAGCACCGTTCCGTTGGGGTGCAGGTAAGGCGCCAGCTCGTCCCCGGCGGTGTTAATGGGTTCCCCCACATTCACCGGCGTGCTGAACACGCCGTCTTCCAGCATGGTGGTTTTCCAGATGTCGCACTTCCCCTTGCCGCCCGGACGGTTGGAAGCGTAATAGATGGTTTTGCCGTCTGCTCCGAAGGTCGGCTGGGACTCCCAATACTGGGTGTTCACCGGTTTGCCCATGTTCTGCGGCACCGTCCAGCGGTCCCCGACCCGCTTCGACCAGTAAAGGTCGCAGCTGCCGTAGCCGTCTTCGCGGTGGCAGGCGGTGAACAGCACGTACTTCCCGTCCGGGGAGATGCACTGCGCCCCTTCGTTGTAATGGGAATTGACCGGCTCGCCCAAGGGGCGGCGCGGCTGCCAATCCCCGTTCTCCTGACGGCTGATGTACAAATCCTCCTCCGAGGAGCAGCCCTTGCATTCGGTCCGCAAATCGGCCGGACGCAGCAAAGTGAACACTATGCAGGACTCGTCGGCGGTGAAAGAAGGCTGGTACTCATCCAAAGCGGAATTGATGTTGGGACCCATGTTCGTCAGGCGGATATGGGTGGAGTCCGTCATCAGCTTGGCGCGGTAGACGCACTGGTCATAATGCGCCCGTATGTCGGCGGGGGCCTTGGCCTTGTCCGTGCCGGACTTCTCGAAATACTGCACAAAATACGTCAGGGCCTCGTTGTAATGGTTGCTGCGCATGTACTCCCTCGCCGTGAAATAATACAGTTTTGGGGAAAAATCGGGATCCACGTACAAGGCTTTCTGGTAATACAGCAGCGCCATGTCCGACTCCTCCATCATGGAATAGGACTCCGCGACCATGATATAGGCTTCGGTAAAGGAAACGTCCTCCTGTATGGCCATTTTGGCGTAATGAATGGCATCGGTGAACTGTTTGTTGCGAATGTACTCGTAACCTTTCTGGTAGTGTTTGACGGCTTTTTTGCAGGTGGAGGAAGTCACCTGTTGCGCCTGGAGCATCGGCCCCGAAAGCAGCAGCGCACACAGGCAAAGGACGTTAAGCATAGATTTCCGATTCATGCGGCAGTTTTTTTTAATGGTTATATTTTCTGTTGCTGTTTTTAGTCTTTGAAAACAAGGTTATGGGGTTGATGTGTATTCATACGCGCCAAAAGCCGGCGGATTGGGTCTCGGGTTGCCCGCCCTGTCATAAGGATAGGCCGAAAGGTACACCCCCCGGGCGATACAGGGGGAGGAAGCCTGCAAGGTGAATTTTCCGGAACGGGGAGCCTCCAAAAGAGGCATCCTGTCCCTCAGCAGATTGCTTCCGAAAACATCGGGATATACGGTGTCGCAGCGGAGCAGGCCGTCATGTATCCGGGCCTGGAAAGCCGCCTCGGGATGAAAGCTGTATGCAAACTCCCTCGCCAGGTTGCCGTAAAGGATATTATTGGTAAAATCAGCCTCAAAATCACCGATATAGCGATAATTTCCCACGTCGTAATAATTGCTGAAAAACACCGAAGGCGTGTTGCGCACCCCCAAAGAGTACTCGTTGTACACGGTGTTGTGCACAAAGGTGTAGGAACCGCCCTGCACCAAAGCCAAGGCGTACTGCCCGCAGTCGGAAAGCACGTTGTTATAGGCCAGCACCCGGTATCCCCTTCCCAGAAAGCCTATGCCGGAGGATTTTTCTATCAAGGTGTTGCTCAGCACCAAGCGGTTGCCCATGTCGCCGTCCAGCACCTCGGCCTGAATGCCGATGAAAGCGTTGCGGATAACGGCGTACTGTATTTCGTTGTCCTCCGTCCCCTCGTTGATCCAGATGCGGCTCCACTGGTTGTAGTCCTTCTGGAAAAAAGCCTCCCTGCGGTCCCCCTGGAACACCACCGGCGCCTCCTTCGTCCCTTTCACCTTGAGACAGCCGCCCTTGTACACCCACAAGCCGCCGTTTTTATGAATGTAGACCTGCGTTCCCTCCTCAATCTCCAGTTTGCCCGTGGAATCCACCACCGCATAGCCGTAAATCACATAGGGCTTGTCGTTTTTCCAGACCGTATGCTCGCCCTCCCCCGCCACAATCTTGTAGGGGATGCTCCCGACCTTGCTGTCCGCCACGATGAAATGGGCGTCCTGCCCGTAAGCCAGCAGGGAGACGTGCTGCCGCGTGCCGTTGGTCAGGAAATGCAGGGAGTCCACCACCAGCAGCGGCGTATCCTGCCCGTTCGGGAAAATATTCACCTTGATAAAGACAAAAATGCTGTCCTCCGCCGGAATGCAGACGTTTTTCAAGGAAGCTCCCGGCACACCGTTCACATTGACAGAAAAATACGAAGAATTTCCGCCTTGCAGCACAATATCAGTGTACACATCGCCCTTGTAGGGGTTGCTTACGACCAGCCGCTCCGTCACCGAGGAAAGGGAGGTAAACACCGTGTCGAAACAGACAACGGAGGCGGAGAAGCGGAGTTCCGCACGTCCCTCATAGACAGTCTCCTTGTGGCAGGAAACGGCCGGCAGCGCGAGGCAGAGCGCCAGCAGAAAGCGGCAGAGAGTGCGGCAAGAAACGTTCAAATGCGACATTCTTCGGTTACAGCATTAAAAATAGTATAACGCGCCCCGCGTCGCTTTATTGTGGATTTTTATCAAAAGCTATGAATGTAGATTCAACTACGAAGTGCAACACCATGATGCAAAGATAGTAAAAATTTAGATTTGGGAGTGTCAAAGTTCAAGAGTTTTCTTGGTCGGAGGTTCAGTTCGTTTTGTACGGAGCGTATGTAATCGTCAGATACAGTG
>JAGAEQ010000060.1 GCA_017613015.1 Bacteroidales bacterium
AGACTCCAAAATGGGATTGCAGGCCCGTCTGATGTCCCAAGCCATGCGCAAACTGACCGCCACCATCAGCAAAACCAACTGCTGCTGCATCTTCATCAACCAGCTGCGTGAGAAAATCGGCGTGATGTTCGGCAACCCGGAAACCACCACCGGCGGCAACGCCCTGAAATTCTACGCCTCCGTCCGTATCGACATACGTCGGCAGACCCAAATCAAAGAAGGCGAGAACATTATCGGTAATCACGTGAAAGTGAAAGTGATAAAAAACAAAGTCGCGCCTCCTTTCCGCACCGCCGAATTTGACATCATCTACGGGGAAGGCATCTCCAAAGCGGGTGAAGTCATTGACATGGGCGTGGAATACAACGTGATAAAGAAGAGCGGCTCCTGGTTCTCCTACAATGACTCCAAACTGGCCCAGGGAAGGGAAGCGGCCAAGCAAATCGTTGCCGACAACCCGGAACTGATGAAGGAACTGGAAGACAAAATCAGAGAAGCCATTAACGGGGAAGAGAACTGAGTATGAAAAAACTGCACCTAACCGGCCTGCTGCTGTGCCTGCTCATGGCGGCGGCCGGTATTTCCTGCCGACACAACGGGACAAACGACGCCGGACAAGGCGCGGACTCCACTTTGACAAAATGGTACAAGGTTTTGGCAAAACACCCCGGGGACGCGGAGGCGCACATGCACCTCTCCGACTACTACCGCGACCACCTGCTGTTAGACAGTGCCTTGAACCACGCCTTGGCGGCCATACGTTCCGACTCGACCAACGCGGGCTACTACGTGAAACTGTCCGACCTGTATCTGGCCATGAAAGAACCGGATTTGTGCGAAAATGTGCTGAACAAGGCCCTGCGCATCAATCCGAGCCATGAGGAGGCCTACCTGAAATTGGCGGAACTGCATTTCCTGTACCAGCATTACGAAGAAGCCTCCGAGGTTATTCAGAAAGCCTTGACGATAAACGATTTCAACCCCAAAGCCTACTTTATCCAGGGGTGGATTCTCCGGGAACAGGGCGACACGGCGGCGGCGGTGCGTGCCTACCTGAAAGCGGCGGAACAGAACTCCAGGTACTTCGAGGCCTACGAGGAACTGGCACACCTTTACCATCTGCGCCACAACCCTTTGGCGGTGGACTACTACAAAAATGCCCTGAGTGTCCGTCCGGACGACCCGCAGACCTTGTATAACTTAGCCATGTTCTATCAGGAAACCGGAAACGACGATCAGGCCATCGCCCAGTACCAACGGCTGCTGCAATTAGATCCGGACAACAAGTTTGTCCAGCACAACATGGGATGGATCTACCTGACCCACAAGGAAAGGTATGAGGATGCCGTCCGCTGTTTCACCAATGCCATCACACAGGACACCACTTTTTTGGAAGCGGTCTACAACCGGGGATTAGCGTTTGAATGCTTGGGCGACTATGCCAGCGCCCGTCAGGATTTTGCCTACACCCTGCACTTGGACGCCACCTACGAACCAGCCATTGAAGGGCTGAACCGCTTGGACAAGAAAGAACGCCGGAAATAACGGCAAGGAAACGCCGCGCTATGCCGCCGTTTTCCGCAAAGCCCCCAAAAGAATCCGAAGATCCGTGCGGATTTTGTAATCCTTGGCGTACAAACCGTTGATGCGGATAATCATGGCAGGGGTCAGCTCCTTGCGCAAAGCGGCGGTAGTGTACAACACCCCCTCTTTCAGCACGGGCAGCCCCGCGTCCGTCTCCAGTACCGGATGGTAGCCAACCCAGGTTTTCCTTCCCCTCCACACCTGGCAAAGATTACGGTAAAAAGCGGATTTGTCGGGCATGAAACCGATGAGCAAGGGGGAAAGCAGCAGCAGCAGCGAAGCCGACACTAAGTCGAAAAGGCGCTTGCGCCTCCGGTTCTCTTTTTTTCCTATGCTATTGGCGGCCAAGGTGTACACGTCCCCTTCCATGTTGATGGAATTGCTTCCGATGATATACAGGCTCTCCGGTGGAGCGATTTTGTACTCCAACGGAAAATCCTGCAAACGCGACATAATGGTCATGATTTGGGTGGTGGAAATATCTTTTCCACAGAAAATCAATTCATTGACTTTATAAATTTCTATAATTTCCGGCAATTGGGACAGCGTGCCCATGTACTGGGAGGCCTCCTCCTCTTTTCGGAACTCCGTTTCGGGACACACCCAGCCCAGCAGCTCCTGCTTCACCGACATCAGCGGCAGCAGGCGGGAGACACGTCCGGCCTCTTCCGGCCAACCCACAATCACCTGGCGTTTGACCGACATTTCCCCTATGGGATAACTTTTCAAATGCAAACGGCCGATGAGCAGACGCAAGGCGTTCACCACCAGAAAGACATAGGCGATACCAAGCAGCAGCACCGCCCGGGAGAAACGCAGCTGTTCGCCCAAAAGCGCATACGAAAGCAGCAGCGCCACCGCTCCCCACAGCACCCCCTGATTGACGTTCTTCATGGAAACCGGGGCCCGGTAGGCATTCCGCAGCCAAATGCAGCAAACCCACACCAAGGCATACAAAGGCAGTATGCCGTAGCGGTATTCCGGAGGGAAAGAGCTGCTCCGGGACGCCAGCACTCCGTTTTCCCACGCATAGGAAAGGGCCAGCAAGCCGCCGTAAATCAGCAGCAAGTCCAGGAGCGGCATCAGTATTTTCAAGAACATGCGCTTGGCAATGGCTAAGGAAGCCCGGAACCAGATGGCGAAATTGATCATCAGATCAAAGAGCTTCGCGTTCTGGGGGGAGAAATGCTTTTTGGCAAAAATCTGCATGGCCTGGTAAAATACAATGACATAATTGACACTGCTTTTTTTGGTGCTCTCCCCCTTATAGTGGATGATGCGGGTCAAAGGATAGTAATAGTTCTTGTAGCCGCCTAACGTCACCCGGTAAGAAAGGTCTATGTCCTCCCCATACATGAAAAAGGTCTCGTCCAACAGGCCGATTTGGTCCAGCACCGACTTCCGCAACAGCATAAACGCCCCGGGAAGCACTTCAATGGAATGGATTTGGTCCGGGTCGAGGTAGGTCAGGTGGTAGCGGCCGAAACGCTTGGATTTCTTGAACAGCTTGGACAAACCGAAAATCTTGTAGAAAGCCACTTCCGGCAAAGGCAGCCCACGCTTGGACTCCGGAAGGTAACGGCCCTGACCGTCTATCATTTTCACGCCCAAAGCACCGGCATCCGGGGTCTGATCCATGAATTCCAAGGTTTTGGCAAAGGTGTCGCTCTGCACAATGGTATCGGGGTTTAACAGCAGCACGTATTCTCCCGACGCTTGGCGTATGGCCTGGTTATTGGCCTTGGCAAAACCCACATTATCTTGGTTTGCAATTAATTTCACCTGCGGAAACTGCTTCCGCAACATGTCAAGGGAATTGTCCACCGAATGGTTGTCCACCACAAACACCTCCACCGCCAAGCCGGCCGCCGCCTCGTACACCGAGCGAAGGCACTGCTCCAGAAAACAGGCGACATTGTAATTGACAATGACAATGCTTAATTTGGTCTTGCTCTCCTCCATATCCTGATATAACTCCCTTTTTGCAATTTTATTGCGTTACGGGGAAAGAAGACGAGTATGTAGATTCAACTACGAAGTGCAACACCATGATGCAAAGATAGTAAAAATTTAGATTTGGGAGTGTCAAAGTTCAAGAGTTTTCTTGGTCGGAGGTTCAGTTCGTTTTGTACGGAGCGTATGTAATCGTCAGATACAGTG
>JAGAEQ010000061.1 GCA_017613015.1 Bacteroidales bacterium
CACTGTATCTGACGATTACATACGCTCCGTACAAAACGAACTGAACCTCCGACCAAGAAAACTCTTGAACTTTGACACTCCCAAATCTAAATTTTTACTATCTTTGCATCATGGTGTTGCACTTCGTAGTTGAATCTACACAAATTGTAATTTCAGACTTCCATGCAATAATAGCATTCTGTCTCCGTTAGTTTTACTGATAACTTCAAAAAACCAGTTCAAATGAGAAGAAACGATGTCGCAGTGAATGCCCTTATCCGGGCAAAAGTGATGGGAATCCTGCTGTTTGCCGTGTTGGGCGGAATGCTGTTTTCCTGCAGCCAGCGTGCGGAAAAAGTTGGAACGGACGAGACCGGTGTGACGGAAGGAAAGGTGAGTGAGGAATCCTTTGCGCCGCAACCGATTACGCTGACGGAGCAGCAGAAAACCTTTGTGGACGGCAACAACGCATTTACACTTAAGTTTTTGAAAATGATGGACGATGCCGATAAAAGCGGCGGCAGTTACATCTGCTCGCCGTTGAGCATCACCTACGTGCTCGGCATGGTGAACGATGCTGCAACGGGAACCACGGAAAAGGAGCTGGAAAACACTTTGGGTTTCCGAAACGGAGGCGTCCAGGCGGTGAACAGCTTCTGCAAGATGCTGATCGACAGCTTGCCGCTGGTGGACAAACGAGTGCAGCTCCATATCGCCAACGCTATCTTCCTGAATAAGGGGTATAACTTGCAACCCCTTTTCCAGCAGGATATGCAGGCGTTTTACAAAGCCAAGGCCGAATCACTCGATTTCTCCTCGGAGGAATCCCCAAAACGCATTAACGGCTGGTGCAACGAGCAGACAAAGGGCATGATTCCAAGCATCATAAATGATATGAATCCCTTGGCCGTTTCCTATCTGCTGAACGCCATCTATTTCAAGGCCGATTGGGCGGACAAGTTCGAGGAATCCAATACGGAAACCGATACTTTCAACACTGCAAACGGTGTGATGATGCTGCCCATGATGCGGCAGATGAATGAATACCGCTATGTGAAAAACAGTGTTTTCTCTGCCGTTGAACTGCCTTACAGCAACGGTCAGTGGCGCATGACGGTGATGCTGCCAGAAGCGGGGAAAACCACCCGTGACATTGTCAGCTATCTGGCAAAAAACGGCATGGCGTTCCTTTCCGGCTCCGAGTGGCGCGATGTTGACCTCAAACTGCCCCGTTTTGAGACGGAGTCTTCCACCAAGGATTTGATTGGCATGTTGAAAAAGATGGGCATTAGCCGCGTCTTCGAAAGTACAGCTGAAATCCCCAACATGTGTGATGACAATGTTTTTATCAGTATGATGCTGCAAAAGGCGCGTATTAGGGTGGACGAGAGCGGATCGGAAGCGGCGGCGGTCACGGTGGTGGAAACCTATGCGGAAGCGTGCGAGGAGGAACCCGAACCTCCCGTCATATTCCATGCCGACCATCCGTTTGTATATGTGATTCGCGAGGCCTCCACGGGCGTAATCCTCTTTGTGGGCAGGTTCACCGGGAGATGAGCCGGCGATAAAAGGCGGGATTCCTCTGGAGAAAGATGGAAGAACTTCAATCCACCCCAAGGGGCGTATCCATATTTTGTCTACCTTTGCCGCGGTTTCCGATAAATGGAAAGGGTAGTGTCATTTTGTTGGGAACCAGCGTAAAAGAGTAAAAACACAAAAACAGTATATCATGAAACCGACACCGATTGATGCCAACATCGTTCAAACAAAAATCCGGGAGAGCCAGCTGCCCTGCATAGGCAAGGCCTCCATCCGCGAAGTCAAGCGGCTCATCAACGAGATTGAAACCGCCAGCGGCAAAAAGTTCATCCGTATGGAAATGGGAATTCCCGGTCTGCCCGCCGTGCAAATCGGCATAGACGCCCAAAAGGCTGCTCTGGATAGGGGCGTGGCCGCCATTTACCCTGATATTGACGGTATTCCCGAGCTGAAGAACGAAATGGCCCGTTTCTGCAAAAACTTTTTAGACATAGATGTCAAGCCGTCCTCCTGCATCCCTACCGTGGGTTCCATGCAGGCTGGCATGTCCGTTTTCATGACGGTGCGCCATCTGCACAAGGAGAAGGACACCACCTTGTTCATCGATCCGGGTTTTCCCGTGCAGAAATTGCAACACCGCATCATCGGCGCCAAGTATGAAACCTTCGACGTGTACGAATACCGTGGCGAGAAGCTGCGTGCCAAATTGGAAAGCTACCTTTCCAAGGGAAATATCCATTCCATCGTCTATTCCAATCCTAACAACCCATCCTGGGTCTGCTTCACGGACAAGGAGCTCCGCATCATCGCGGAGGTGGCGAAGGCCTACGATGTGGTGGTGATAGAGGATCTCGCCTATTTCGGCATGGATTTCCGCCGCGACATCTCCACGCCGGGCGTGCCGCCCTTCCAGCCGACGGTGGCCAAGTACGTCGACAAGTACATTCTGATGGTTTCCAGCTCCAAAGCGTTCAGCTATGCCGGTGAGCGTCTGGCGGTCATGGTGATTTCCGACGCCTTGTTCAGCGGCTGCTATACCGACCTGAAACCTTATTTCGGCACGGAGAGCCTGGGCCACGCCATGGTGTACGGCACGGTGTACGCCCTCACTTCCGGCACCTCCCATTCCGCCCAGTACGCCATGGCGGCCATACTGAAAGCCTGCAACGACGGCACCTACAACTTGGTGCAGGGCATGGTGGCCTACAGGGACAAAGCCCACGAAATGAAGCGTCTGTTCACAGAGAACGGTTTTGAAATCGTCTACGACAAGGACGAGGACCAGCCGCTTTCCGACGGTTTCTATTTCACCATCGGCTATCCGGGATTCACCGGCGAGGCCTTGTTGGAGGAACTGCTCTATTACGGCATCAGCGCCATTTCCCTTTCCACCTGTGGCAGCGGCCGTCAGGGCTTGAGGGCGTGCGTTTCCCTGGTGCATCCGAGCCAGTTTCCCGAACTGGAGGCCCGCTTGAAGGTGTTCCGGGAGAACCACCCTGCAGACTGACGTGTCCCGTCCGCAAAAACTGCTAAAAAAATCGCCCGTGGCTTCCGGATTTCAAGGGAAAAGGGCGGGCGATAATTTTTAAGGTTTTTGTAAAATATTAAATAATAAATACTTAAGTTGCGTTTGGCGGTAGAAAATATTATTCTGTCGCTCCGGAGGATTGAAACGGAAAAATGACTACTTTTGCAGCCGAATAGAAAACAGGAAATTAAAATAAAAAAAGTATGTATTTGACACCGGAAATAAAGAAAGAGATTTTCAAGGAATACGGTAAATCAGAATTCGATACAGGTAATATCGATGCACAGATCGCTTTGTTCACCTACCGGATCAAGCATTTGACCGAGCATGACAAGCAGAACCACAAGGACAAAGTGACGGAACGCGCTTTGGTCCGTCTGGTAGGCAAACGGAGAAAATTGTTGGACTACCTGAAAGAGACCGATATCGAGCGATACAGAGCTTTGATTAAGAAATTGAATCTGAGAAAATAAACTACAGAGGCAATAGAAAAGAAGGCAATGAAAAGTTGCCTTTTTTCATAGTTTAGGTTAAGGAGTAAGCGAACATCGTAAAAAAATCAAGTAAACCAGTAAACAAATGAACATCGTTACCAAAAAAATTGACATGGGGGACGGCCGGATCATCACCATTGAGACCGGCAAACTGGCCAAACAGGCGGATGGAGCCGCCGTTGTGACTATGGGGAACACCATACTGCTGGCCACCGTGTGTACCAAAAAAGAAGCGGGGGAGGACGTGGATTTCATGCCCCTGCAAGTGGAATACCAGGAAAAATACGCCGCTGTCGGACGTTTCCCCGGCGGTTTCTTCAAACGGGAGGCCCGTCCTTCCAATTATGAGATTCTGATAGCCAGGTTGGTGGACCGCGCTTTGCGTCCGCTCTTCCCGGACGACTACCACGCCGACACCCAGGTGCTGGTCACGCTGGTCTCCGGCGACCGCAACGAATATCCTGACGCTTTGGCCGGTCTGGCCGCTTCCGCCGCCTTGAGCGTGTCGGACATCCCTTTCCACGGCCCGATTTCCGAAGTGCGGGTGGCCCGCATCAACGGGGAGTACAAAATCAATCCGACGGCGGAAGCCATGCAGGAAGCCGATTTGGACTTGATTGTCGCCGCCTCCATGGACAACATCATGATGGTGGAGGGCGAAATGAAGGAAGTGCAGGAGGCCGACCTGATTGAAGCGTTGAAAGTGGCGCACGCCGCCATCAAAAAGCAGTGCCAGGCGCAGTTGGAACTGGCCGCGGAAGTGGCGAAAGCCAATCCGAAACGCACTTATTGCCACGAGACCAATGACGAGGAATTGCGTGCCCGCGTGAAGGCCGAGACCTATCAGAAAGTGTATGACATTGCCAAGAACCCCACTACCAAGCAGGAGCGCACCGATGCGTTCGAGCAGGTGAAAACGGATTTTCTGGAAAGCCTTCCGGAAGAGGAGCGTGCCGAAAAGGCCGCCATGGTCAACCGTTACTTCGCCGATGTGGAATGGGAGGCGGTGCGCAACATGGTGCTGACCGAACGCCACCGTCTGGACGGCCGTAAGCTGGATGAGATCCGTCCCATCTGGTGCGAGGTGAATCCGCTGCCTTCCGCGCACGGTTCCGCCATCTTCACCAGAGGCGAAACCCAGTCGTTGAGCACTTGCACCTTGGGCACCAAATTGGACGAGCAGATTATTGATGGCGCCATCATTGAAGGCACCTGCGATTTCCTGCTGCATTACAATTTCCCGCCTTTCGCCACGGGTGAGGTCAAACCCATCCGCAGCACGGGCCGTCGCGAAATCGGCCACGGCAACCTGGCCATGCGTGCCATCAAGCCCATGCTTCCGCCCAAGGAGGAATGCCCCTATACCATCCGTGTGGTTTCCGACATCCTGGAATCCAACGGATCCTCTTCCATGGCCACTGTCTGTGCCGGCACGCTGGCGCTGATGGATGCCGGTGTCAAGCTGAAAAAGCCGGTTTCCGGTATCGCCATGGGTATGATTAGCGACGCGGCCACGGGCCAATACGCCATCCTTTCCGATATTTTAGGCGATGAGGACCACTTGGGCGACATGGACTTCAAGGTCACGGGAACCCGCGACGGCATCACCGCCTGCCAGATGGACATCAAGGTGGAGGGCCTTTCCTACGACGTGCTGGCCGAGGCTTTGGAGCAGGCCAAACGCGGTCGTTTGTATATTTTGGACAAAATACTGGAGACGCTTCCCGAACCTCGCGAGGACTACAAGCCGTTCGTGCCGCGCATCGTCCAGATTCAGATTCCGCGCGAATTCATCGGTGCGGTCATCGGACAGGGCGGAAAAGTCATCCAGGAAATGCAGCGTGAAACCAATACCGTCATCAACATTGAGGAAGTCGGCGAGTTCGGTGTCATTGACATTGCCTCTCCGGACAAGGCTTCCATCGATGCGGCCTTGGAGCGCATCAAAGCCATCACCGCCGTTCCGGAAGTGGGCGAGGTGTACGAAGGTCCGGTCAAGAGCATTCTGGATTTCGGCGCGTTTATCGAAATTCTGCCCGGAAAAGACGGACTGATGCACATTTCCGAATACGACTGGAAGCGTGTGGACAACCTCGAGAACTACCTCAAGGTGGGTGACATCGTGCAGGTGAAACTCATCGGCATTGAGGAGAAGACCGGCAAGCTGAAGCTGTCGCGTCGCGCCCTGCTGCCGAAGCCGGAAGGCTACAAGGAGCCCGAAGCCCGTCCGCGTGGTCCGCGCCGCGAAGGTGGTGCAGGTCCCCGTCGTGAAGGCGGCCACGGTCCGCGCCGCGAGGGTGGTCCGCGCCGCTAATCATGCGAAACTATCTTATGAATAGATATGAAAAGCACCGGCTGAATGTCGGTGCTTTTTTTTGTGGATTGAGGGATTTTAGAACATTTGTTTGATGGTACAATGCAGGGTTAAATCCTGTACTTATCCTAAATTTTAAAATTTAAATTATTTTTTTAATAATTTAATTGTAATTAACAAAATATTTGTATCTTTGCGGCGTCAAATCATTACTCATTAACTAAAGACTGCTGCAATGACTGAGAACAAAAAGATCTTTCAGATACCCGTCACCGACTTCTCCTTCAAGAAACTCTTCGGAACCGAGGCCAACAAGCGGTTCCTGATTCGCTTCCTCAACTGTTTTGTCTCGAAATACACCGGGGAGATTGTCGATGTGACCTTCCTGCCCACGGAGCAGTACGGCCTTGCCGACACGCAGCGGCGGGTGGTGTTCGACATCCTGTGCGTTGACCAGGAGGGCCGCCAGTTCATCATCGAGATGCAGCGGGCCAACCAGCCGGAGTTCGCCGAGAGGTCGATTTTCTACCTGAGCCGCGCCATCAGCGCCAGCATGGAGAAGGGAGGCTCCGACTACCGGATACTGCCCACGTACTGTGTCAACATCCTCGACTTCGGCCTGCCGGGAATGACCGATGGGAACGAATGCTTCCGTGTGGTGCAGCTCAAGGATCAAAAAAATCGGGTTCTGACTGACAAGGTGGCGATATTTTACCTGAATTTGTGTAATTTTGCCGCCGAACAAGTAGGGGTGACGGAAGAGATGCGGACATGGCTGAACCTGCTGAAGAACATGCAGAAGATGGACGACGGGGACTATGCCAGGCAGCCGCCATTCTTCCAGGAGCTGATGGATGAATGCAGGATATCAAAACTGAGCACTATGGAAAAGGAGCGTTATAACAAGAGCATATTGGAGTACGAGGACGTGCGTGTGGCGGTGGAGTATGCCAAGGAACTGGCGGCTAAGGATGCGTATGAGGAGGGTTTGAATGCGGGCATGGAAAAGGGTCGGGAAGAAGGTCGGGAAGAAGGCCGAGAAGAAGCCAACCTTCTTATGGCAAAGAAATTCCTCGCTTTAGGGGTTCCCGTTGCCACCGTGGCACAAGCTACGGGGTATAGTATGGAACAGGTGGAGCGACTACGGGATGAGATGGAGAGATAATAAACTTCAAAATTCCAGATAGAATTCCTTTGTCAGCTGGCGATAGCCTTCGCTGAAATGATGCCCTTCGTCACGGATACTCAGCTCGGCTTGCTCCACGTGGCTGACAGGCTTTAGGGTGAAGATGGAGACGATGCGGTGCACGGGCTTGCCGGGCAGCGGTCGAATCACGGTCTGTTGCATCAGGTGGAGATGCCCTGTAGCAGCCTCTTCAAAGGCCTTTGATTCGGTGGTTGGAAGGATGACGGCGAATCGTCCGGCTGGCGTGAGCAGTTTGGAAGCGCCCTCTGCCAGCTCGCAAAACGAAAGCGTTCCGTCGGTATGGCGCGCCTGCCTCCGCCGCTCATCGGCTGGTTTCAGCGAGCTGACAAAGAAGGGAGGGTTGCTCACGATGAGGTCGTAGCAATGCGGTTCTGCCAGCCGCACATGTTCCTGTATCGATTCTTTGCGAAATTCAAATCGAATGGCGTCAGGGGTAGGGAAGTGGGCGGCATTTTCCTGCGCCTCCTGTACCGAGGCTGTGTCGATGTCAACCCCCGTTATGACAATATCTTTGTTCCCGGCTCGTCGCAGCCGGTCGGCGATGCAGAAGCCGATCACCCCGCAGCCGCAGCCTACGTCCAATACGGTATGTACATTCTCTATGGGCGCCAAGACACCCAGCAGTACGCTGTCGGTGCCGATGCGCTGGCTGCTGGCCTCATGGCGGAGCGCGAAATGCTTGAACCGGAAAGGCTCCATTAGCGGGCGATCACCACCTTTTTGCTTTCGGAGAAATGGGCGTTGGCAATTTTCAGGATGTAGGTCCCATTGGGCAGACTGCCCACCGCCATCGCGTTCACCCCTTGGCTGATGACCATGGTTTGAAGGAGACGTCCGTTCAGGTCGTACAGATAAGCCGTGGTAGCCTCTTGGTTGTTGGGGGTGGAGATGAAGAGCTGGTCGGTGGCGGGGTTGGGGAAGAGGGTGTAGATGTTGGCGGAACTGACAAAATCCTGTGTGCCCACATGGTAGAGGGCGCGCAGCACGGCCTGATAGGCGTTCACCTTGCCGTGGCCGAAGCGCACCATGCCGCGGGCTTCGGTCAGACTGTCGTGTGTGGCCGAGAAAATCAGCGCCTCTTTCACCTGCTGGGCGGTGAGGGTGGGGTTGGCCTCCAGCAGCAGCGCCACCACACCGGTGGTGAAGGGCGATGACATGGAGGTGCCTGACAGCTTGATGAAACTGTATTCGCGACCTTCGAAGGTGACGGTGGTGACGGGCGTATTGTGCTCGTCAGCATAGCTGGAGTTGGCAGAGATGACGTTGTAGCCGGGGGCGGAGATGTCGGGTTTGTCGCGACCGTTGA